>NZ_JBKOTX010000271.1:0-6028 GCF_047086965.1 Roseovarius halophilus (ex Wu et al. 2025)
GCCTGACGGCCTGACAAACCCCGCCTGAACCGAAACGGGGGTCTGACCCCATTTCGCTTCGCGCAGCAGACCCATTTCGCTTTCGGGCCAGAGCCGTTTCGTTTCGTGGACGTCTGGTTCGCACATCAAGCATCCCCAAGGACATCGCCATGGACGTCACCGACCTGCCGCTCGAGCAGATCATCCCCTATGCGCGCAACCCGCGGAACAACGCCGAGGCCATCACCACGGTTGCGGCCTCGATCCAGGAGTTTGGCTGGCGCCAGCCCATCGTCGTCGATGAGGCGATGGTGGTTCTTGCCGGGCACACGCGGCTCGAGGCCGCGCGCAAGCTGGGGTTTGAGACCGCGCCGGTGCATGTCGCCAAGGGGCTGACAGAGGCCCAGACGCGCGCGTTTCGCATCATGGACAACCGCTCGAGCGAGAATGCCGCGTGGGACAAGGACCTGCTGAACCTCGAACTGGCGGACTTGCTGGAGGCGGATTTTGATCTGGGGCTGACGGGCTTCACCGAGGATGAACTGACCGGGCTGATGTCGAGCCTCGAGGACGGCACGGGTCCGCGGGAGGGCGAGGACGAGGTGCCGGAGACGCCGGAGGACCCGGTCAGTCGCCCTGGCGATCTCTGGGTGCTCGGCAATCACCGGCTGCTCTGTGGCGACAGCACCAGCGAGACGGACGTCCGCCGCCTGATGAATGGCGAGCGCGCGATCCTGTTCGCCACCGACCCGCCGTATCTGGTGGATTACGACGGCTCGAACCACCCGACCCGCAACAAGGACTGGTCGCAGTCCTACGGCAATACCTGGGACGACAGTTCGCAGGGCGCGGAGCTCTACGACGGGTTCATTTCCGCGGCTGTGGCCGAGGCGATCACCGAGGATGCCGCGTGGTATTGCTGGCACGCCTCGCGCCGCCAGGCGATGCTGGAAGCCTGCTGGGAAAAGGCCGGGGCGTTCGTGCATCAGCAGATCATCTGGGTAAAGGACCGCGGCGTCCTGACCCGCTCGCATTACCTGTGGAAGCATGAGCCCTGCTTCATGGGCTGGCGCCGTCCGAACCGCCCGCCAAAGGTGGCCGAGCAAACGCTGCCCTCGACCTGGGAGATGCCGAGTTTCACCAAGGACGAGCGCCCGTACCACCCGACGCCGAAACCGCTCGACGCGTTCGGCATCCCGATGCGCCAGCACGTGGCGCGCGGCGGTGTTTGCTACGAGCCGTTCGCCGGGTCCGGGTCTCAGATCATGGCGGGCGAGGCCAATGGCCGCCGCGTCTTCGCGATGGAGATCAGCCCGGCCTATGTCGATGTCGCGGTGGAGCGATGGCAGGCGGAGACAGGCCGCGAGGCGATCTTGGATGGAGATGGCCGGACTTTCGCAGCCGTGAAGGAAGAGCGGCTGGGCAACAAGGCTGATGCCGCCGCCTGATGGCCGTCTACTACAACGATGCCGAGCCCGCGGCTTTCCTTTCGGAGCCGGGGACGCATACTTGTCAGCCTCTCGCTCGGCTCAGATGCCGTCGAGCTCGCTCTTTAGCACCGTCAGAGGGGTTTCAGCTACCGCTCGTCGACGTTAATTGCAGCGAAGCGTCCCGAAACTATCGGTTCTGCACGTGGTACCGTTGCTACCACGTGTTGTACCAAAGCTATCTGTTCGCCAGCTATTGCCTTGATTGTCCCGCGTAGTGCCAAAGCTGTCCGTCCTATACGTCGAGCCATCACTACCGCGCGTGGTGCCAAAGCTGTCGGTTCGCCAACTATTGCCATTGTTATCACGAGTGGTCCCGAAGCTGTCTGTCCGGTAGGTCGTTCCATCGCTGCAACGTGTGGTCCCGAAGCTGTCTGTTCTGCAGGTAAGCGATTGAGCCAAAACTGGATCAGCGAGCCCCGCCAGAATTCCGAACGCAAGGACGGCACCGACAATTCGAACGAACATGTAAAGTCCCTCTTAATAATTATTTTCCGTCCTCACGGTATCCGAGGATCAGTTCTGAGTCTAGGCATTGTACCCATGAATCGATTCAGTTGGTCGGATCGAATAAGCGGCAGAGCGGTGGGAACTTGACCACGATCATGCCCATTCGGGCAGTGCCGGTATTGGGCTCGCCCGCGACAGCAGCGTACAATGCGGCCGGCAACACCGATGCGAGCCGCAGGACGGTGAAGCTGGTGAACTCGTCGAAGGTGCCGACCCCACCGGGACCGATGCGACGGACGGCGTCTGGCGAGATCCGGACTGGCTCCTCTGCCGCGATGGGTGCTGGAGGCCCGTTGAGCCCGGAACATTCCCGCTGGCTGATGGGCTACCCGGCCGCATGGGGCTCCTGCGGGGCTACGGCAATGCGATCGTGCCGCCGCTCGCGGCGGAGTTCATGACGGCTTTTCTGGAGAGCCTGCCGGAGGGGCTGCGATGAGGCAGACGCGTACCATGTCGATGGTCGAAGCCGTGACGAATGTCGTCGTCGGCTATGTTTTGGCCGTCGCCACGCAGATCGTCGTGTTTCCGTTGTTCGGGATCGAGGCCGCACTTGTCAAGCATCTGGCGATCGGTCTGGCTTTCGTCGGGGTTTCGTTGCTGCGTGGTTATGTACTGCGAAGGGTGTTCGAAACATGGCGGCGCTGTTGACGTGCCGCGAAGGGACGACGCAATTCAGGTGATCCCTGATACATGTAGGCTGCAAACGGAAATTCTGGGCGATACGTTCTTCATTCTGGACTATGCCCCAACAGCCTATCGCCGGCGTGCCAGGTACTCTCGTGTGAATGCAGCGTAGCCCGGTGCGGTGACGCGCAACCGGTCCCGAAGCAGGGCGTGAAGCTCGGGGAGGCGGTGGAATGGAACCTGCGGGGCCAGGTGATGTTCGGCATGATACGGCATGTTCCAGGCCAGTGCCCGAACCGCTCGCGTGGTGAAGGTGGTGCGAGTGTTTTCCAGCATGTCGGCCACCTGCGGACAATCGCCATGTTCGGCGAGTAAATAGAGCCGAAGGGCCGGCTGGCCCAGAAGGCAAGGCACGATCCAGAGCCAGATAACGAGGGGCGACCACAACAGCGTCAGCAAGGCCAGCGCATGGATCGCCAGCAGAATCCGGGCTTCGCGTTCTGCGCGGCTGCGCATTGCAGCGGGCAACCAGGTCGGGGTCTCGCGACCGCATGCAAGGCGGATCAAGAGGGCGACTTGAGCGCGCCAGTAGGGAATCCCGCTGATATGCCACAGCCATTGCGCACGGGTCTCAAGGGGCGGCCCGTCCAGTTCCGGATCGCCTGCGCGATTGGTATGCCGGTGATGGGCGAAGTGGAAAGGGCGGAACCATAAAAAGGGGTTCAGCACCACAAGACCGATCACATGCCCTACAAGATCGCACATGCGGTCACTGGCAAAGGGGGTGCGGTGGGTGCATTCGTGCTGAAGCGTGAACAGGAACACGATCAGCACGCCATGCACAGGCAGCGCCAGCCACCACAGCGGCGGTTGCAGCACGATCAGCGTGCCGGTTGCCATGATCGCGCCCAGATGACCGGCCAGATGCAGCAACCCCGGCGCAGTCGCGCGGATGTTCAACGCAGCGCGCGTCTCGCGGGGCAGATCGGCAATTGGCGTGCTCATACAGCTCCTGTCATGTTAAACGGCATTCCAGCTCAGGGTGCACGTTGCTGGCAAGATCGCCATGCCACGACGATGAATCAAGTGCCTTTTGACCCGAGCGCGCGGCGCGCCACGCCCGGCGTTGGGCGAATTGGCTGATGATTGTGCATCGTGCTGGCCATACATCCGAGCATGATCGTTTCGGAAATCGCCGACCGGCTCGACATTGAAGGTCGCTGATCCTCCCGTGGTGCCGCTGCAGCGTGGTGGGCTGTGACCGCGGTGGTCAGAGATGGTCAGGTTACGGGGCTGTTGACGTTACCGGCCGATCACGTCCGGTGTTCTGCTTCACCGTGTTCCACTATACTCTGCATGCAGCGGAGGTTTCAGCGATGATGACGGATGAACAGAATCACTGGGACGGTGTCTATGAGGCGCGTGCAGAAGATGAACTGACATGGTTCGAAGCGACGCCCGAGGTCTCACTGGATCTCGTGCGAACCTATCTGAAACCGGGCGACGCCTTCATCGACGTCGGAGCGGGGGCCTCGCGTCTGGTGGACGTGCTGCTTGAGGCGGGTCTTGGCCCACTCACCGTGCTGGATCTTTCCGGGGCCTCCCTCGCCGTGAGCAAGCAGCGCCTCGGTCCGCAGAGCGATCACGTGACATGGATTGAGGCTGACATAACGACGTGGAACCCCGACCGGGACTACGCGGTCTGGCATGACCGCGCGGTGTTTCATTTTCTGACCGGGTCCGAAGATCGGGCCGCATACGCGCGCGCCATGTCCGATGCACTCGCCACCGGCGGCATCGCAATCATCGCCACCTTCGCCGATGACGGGCCCGAGATGTGCTCGGGGCTACCGGTGGTTCGCTACGCGCCTGACGATCTGGCGCAGGAACTCGACCGATTGTGTCCGGGCCAGTTCGAGAAGATCGACGCCACACCGCATATGCACATCACGCCGAAGGGCAATCGGCAGAGCTTCCAGTACAGCGTGTTCAGGAAGACGGACCGTTGAGACAATAGCCGCCGCCCTCTTGGGGCGGCGACGTGCAGCGGGCGCGCGCGCGGCGTCAGTCGCGTATGGCGTAGACCCGACCCCGTTCCTCGACCTTCTCGGAGGTGATCGTCAGGCCCAGCTTCTTCTTGAGCGTGCCGGACATGAAGCCCCGCGCGGTATGGGCGGCCCAATTGGTCGCGGCGCTGATCTCATCGATGGTCGCGCCACCCTCGGCGCGCAGCATGGCGATCACGGCCTCCTGCTTGGTGCCCTGCCCGCGCGGGACAGGGGCGGTTGGCGTTTCCGCCGGTGGCATTTCGTCCTGCGCGGCCGTCAAGCCGAGGCCCCGGTAGGCGAGCTGAGTGGCATGCAGGGTGAGCGGTCCACGCGCCTCGTCATGCCGGTAGACGGTGTTGTCGTCGGTGGCTTCGACCTCCTTGACGAGCCCGTGCTTGAGAAGGCTCTTGCAGACGTTGCCGACCGCGCCGCCCTTGAGGTTGGCGGTGATAGGGAAGACGGCCCCGTCCTCGCGCGCGCAGGCGGTGGACAGAATGACGGCTTGGGCGTCGGACAGGTCAATTTGGATCATGGTGGTCTCCGGTGCTTGGGCAACGCGGGCCTGCGCCGCCTCCTACCGGGTCAAGCCCGCCATGATCGCGGGCTGTTTGAGATGCCGGGTCGGACAGATCACCCGGCGTAGGAGTTCTGTTCCACCATGGCGAGGACGGCGGCGGCCATGCCGCCCAGGTATTCGCTGCGGCGGAAGACGATTTCGTCGATGTGAGTTGCGTCGGTGATGGTGGGGTCGACGGCAAGATCGGCGGCCATCTGGGGCAGGAGGTCGCGGGCCGCGGCGTTGTAGCGTTCTGCGATGGTCATCTCGGTGGGGCCTTGCTGCGTCGCCTCGTGCAGTCAGGGTCGCTCCACCAGGCGGCCAAATCCAGCAAAATCGCAGCAATGCCATGGCGTAATCGCAAGCGCAGGGATCATCATATGTCCTCGGCGAGCCAACCCATCGGCGTGATTGCCAAACTGCTCGATCTCTCGGAGCGGCGGGTGCAGCAGCTCAGCCGCGAGGGGGTTATCCCGAAGGCGGAGCGCGGCCAGTACGATCTCATCGGATCGGTGCGTGGCTATGTCCTGTATCTGCGGGACCAGGCGAGCAAGGCGCAGGCCGGTGCCCCGGACTATGCGGCGGAGCGGGCGCGGTTCATTCGGGCGCGGGCAAACCTTGCCGAGATGGACGCCGCGCAAAAACGCCGCGCGCTGATTGCGGCGGACCAGATCGAGGCCGCCTGGATCGCGGTGCTTGCGCTTTTGCGAACGCGCCTGCTGGCACTGCCAGACCGGTTGGCCCCACAGGCCTTTGACCAATCCACTGTCGGAGACACCCGGAACCTGATCCGCGCCGCGATCCGCGAGGTGCTCGATGATCTC
>NZ_JBKOTX010000272.1:0-6017 GCF_047086965.1 Roseovarius halophilus (ex Wu et al. 2025)
TCGGCTGGCGCATTCACGATCAACGTTTTCAGCGTGATCATCGCCTGGGACTTGGCCTTCACCGCGCCGGGCTGTCCAGCCAGTCGATCGCGGACAGGGGTTGCTGGGCCGGTGCCGCCGACGCCGCGGCGATCAGCGCGAGCGCCGCGATGTCACTTCGTCTCAATGATGACATCCTGGCGAATCTCCGCGCTGGGCGGCGAGAAGTCCGCCCCGAGAAACGGGCCGACATAGGCATAACCGACAAGGGCGATGAAACCCAGCACGGCAAGATAGAAAAGCCACTTCAGCAATCTCAGCATGGTCGATTCTGCCCGGTTCGTTTTTGCGTTAGTCCAAGTTATAACTGGCATTTCCGACAAGATCACGTCATTCAGGGAAAAACATCGACGATTGGGCAGCGGAGTGCCGAGTGTGGAAGTGACCAAGCGGTGGGACCTGAAAAAAACCGTCGTGATGGTGGGCATGATGGGAGCCGGAAAGACGGCTGTCGGCCGGGCGCTGGCCGCCCGGCTGGGGGTGCCGTTCCTCGACTCGGATGCCGAGATCGAGCGCGCCGCCAACATGACCATCGCCGAGATATTCGCCCGCGACGGCGAGCCGTTCTTTCGCGACCGGGAGGCCGCCGTCATCGGCCGGCTTCTGGAGGGGCGGCCGGGCATCCTGTCGACGGGCGGCGGGGCGTTCCTTGCGGCGCGCAACCGCGAGACGATCACCGGCAAGGGCGTGTCGGTATGGCTCAAGGCCGACCTCGCGCTGCTGTGGAGCCGCGTCAAAACCAAGGACACCCGCCCGCTGCTGCGCACGCCGGACCCGTTTGCGACCCTGCGGGAGATTTACGAGGCGCGGGTCCCTGTCTACGCGCAGGCCGACCTGACGGTCGAGACGCATCCCGGCTATTCGATCGAGGACACGACGGCGCGCGTGATCGAGGCGTTGCTGACGCGGCCCGACGTTCTGGAGAAAGTGACATGAGCGAGATCGTGAACGTGCCGCTGGGCGCGCGCGCCTACGACATCCATATCGGCCCGGGGCTGCTGGACGCGGCGGGGGCGCTGATGCAGGGGCTGCTGGCGCGTCCGCGCGTGGCGGTGATCACCGAGGAAAACGTCGCCGGGCTGCACCTGCCGGCGCTGACCGCGGGGCTGGAAGCGGCGGGCATCGACGTGTCGTCGCTGGTGCTGCCTGCCGGGGAGGCCACGAAATCATGGCCCCATCTCGAGCGGGCGGTGGAATGGCTGCTGGAGGAGCGGATCGAGCGGCGCGACATCGTCGTGGCGCTGGGGGGCGGGGTGATCGGTGATCTGGCCGGTTTCGCCGCCGCCATCCTGCGGCGCGGGGTGCGCTTCGTGCAGGTGCCCACGAGCCTTCTGGCGCAGGTCGACAGCTCGGTCGGGGGCAAGACGGGAATCAACGCGCCGCAGGGCAAGAACCTGATCGGTGCCTTCCACCAGCCCAGCCTCGTGCTGGCCGACACTGCCGTTCTGGACACGCTGAGCCCGCGCGATTACCGGGCGGGCTACGGCGAGGTCGTGAAATACGGCCTTTTGGGAGATTCCGAGTTTTTCCAGTGGCTTGAAGAAAGTGCTTCACGCGCGGCGGCGGGCGACATGGCGGCGCGGGCCTCGATCGTGAAACGCTCGGTCGAGATGAAGGCCGATATCGTCGTGCGCGACGAGACCGAACAGGGGGACCGCGCGCTGCTGAACCTCGGCCACACCTTCTGTCACGCGCTGGAGGCGGCGACCGAATACGGCGACCGCTTGCTGCACGGCGAGGGCGTGGCGATCGGCTGCGCGCTGGCCTTCGAGCTGTCGGCGCGGCTGGGCCTGTGCCCGCAGGAAGAGCCGAACCGGGTGCGCGCGCATCTGCGCGACATGAAGATGCGCGTGGACCTGTCTGATATCGAAGGTGAATTGCCCGATGCCGACGGCCTTCTGTCGTTGATGGCGCAGGACAAGAAAGTGGTGGATGGCAAGCTGCGCTTCATCCTTGCGCGCGGGATCGGGGCGGCGTTCGTGGCCGAAGACGTGCCGCCCGGGGCGGTGCGGGCCGTGCTGGCCGATGCGCTGGCGGCGCGGGGCTGACCGCCCGCGACGGAAGCCCGCCGTCAGTGGGCGCGGTAATGGCGCAGCACGTAAAGGCGGATGGCAGTGGCAAGCCCCGTGCCCATGCCGCGATCCGCGTCAATCTCGCTGGCCAGATCGTTGACCGAGCGGCCTTTTTCGGCCGCGATGTCACGGAAGGCCTGCCAGAACTCGGCTTCGAGCGAGACGCTGGTGCGATGCCCGCGCAGCGTGAGCGAATGTTTCTCGGGCCGGCCGGTCATGCGCGGTGCGCGGCGGGAGCGGAGGGGGCGCTGCCCCCTCGGCCGATGGCCTCACCCCCGGGGTATTTCGGCCGAGAAGAAGCTGCGGGACAGGTCACTCGGGGTCGCGCCGGTGCTGGTCGAGGCGCGTGGCGTCCTGGCCGCGGCGCGCCGCGTCGAGCGATTTGGCGGTCTTGCCGCGGCCGAACTTCACGGCGTTGGCATCGGCGCGGGCCTTGGCCCGTGCCCGCGCCCGTGCCTTGCGGGCACGGTTTAGGTTGACCGGCGTGCCGGTCACTTCGGGCCCACCATGTCTTCGGGGCGCACGACGCGGTCGAAGGTTTCCGCGTCCACGAAGCCCAGCTTGACGGCCTCTTCCCGGAGGGTCGTGCCGTTCTTGTGCGCCGTCTTGGCGACGGTGGTGGCGTTGTCGTAGCCGATCTCGGGGGCGAGCGCCGTGACCAGCATGAGCGATTCGCGCATCAGTTTCTCGATACGGTCGCGATCGGCCTGCAGCCCGTCGACGAGGTTGTCGGTGAAGGCCCCGGCGGCGTCGCCCAGCAGTTGCATGGATTGCAGGACGTTGTAGGCCATCATGGGCTTGTAGACGTTGAGCTCGAAATGGCCCTGGCTGCCGGCGAAGCCCACGGCGGCGTCATTGCCCATGACATGCGCGCAGACCTGGGTGAGCGCCTCGCACTGAGTCGGGTTGACCTTGCCGGGCATGATCGAACTGCCCGGTTCGTTCTCGGGCAGGATCAGCTCGCCCAGGCCGCAGCGCGGGCCGGAGCCGAGGAAACGGATGTCGTTGGCGATCTTGAACAGCGAGGCCGCCACCGTCTTGAGCGCGCCGGAGATTTCCACCATCGCGTCATGGGCGGCGAGCGCCTCGAACTTGTTGGGGGCGGTGACGAAGGGCAGGCCGGTGATCGCGGCCATGTTGGCGGCGACCTGCGTGTCCCAGCCCGGCGCCGTGTTGAGCCCGGTGCCCACCGCGGTGCCGCCCTGCGCCAGTTCGTGGACGCGGGGCAGGGCGGCCTTGACGCGCTCCAGCCCCATCGCGACCTGGTGGGTGTAGCCGGAAAATTCCTGCGCGAGGGTCAGCGGCGTGGCGTCCTGCGTATGGGTGCGGCCGATCTTGATGATGCCGTCGAACTCGGCCGTTTTGCGGGCCAGAGCGGCGTGGAGCTTTTCAAGGCCGGGGAGCAGGACGTCCTGCGCGGTCATCGCGGTGGCGATGTGCATCGCGGTCGGGAAGGTGTCGTTGGACGATTGGCCCATGTTGCAGTGATCGTTGGGATGGACCGGGTCCTTGCTGCCCATCCGGCCGCCGAGGATCTCGATGGCGCGGTTGGCGATCACCTCGTTGGCGTTCATGTTCGACTGCGTGCCCGAGCCGGTCTGCCAGACCACCAGCGGGAAGTGATCGTCGAGCTTGCCTTCATGCACCTCGCCGGCGGCGCGGATGATGGCGTCGGCGCGGTCCGGGTCGAGCTTTCCCGCCGCCTTGTTCGCTTGGGCGCAGGCCTTCTTGATGACGCCGAGCGCGCGCACGACCGCCACGGGCTGCCGTTCCCAGCCGATCGGGAAGTTCATGATCGAGCGTTGTGTCTGGGCGCCCCAGTACTTGTCGGCGGGCACTTCGAGCGGGCCGAAGCTGTCGGTTTCCATGCGGGTGGTTGTCATGGCGGACTCTCCTGAAACGGTTTGACCCTTTCTTACCGGAGCGACCGTGAAATTCAATGATGTATACGATGGAACACAAAAACCCGGGCAGGCGGCAGGTTGGCCCATACGGTGGCACGCTTCTCGGCCCGGACCCCGAGTTCGCGCTGTACCTGGGGAGAGACGGGGGCGTGCGGGCTGTAGGTGATCTGGGTGAAGAAGCCGTCCGGGGCCATGATGCCGAAGGCGCGGCCCAGCACCTCGCGCTGGATGCGCGGACGGGCGAGGACCGGCACGCCCGAGACGACGGCGCCGACGGACTCGAGGCCCAGCGTGGCGATATCCTGCGCGGGTTTGTTGAGGACCGTGACGCCGGGAAAATTGCGGTGCAGCGTGTCGCAGAAGCGTTCGTTCGTTTCCAGCAGCGTGAGGCGCTCGGGCGTTACGCCGCGGGCCAGGATGGCGCGAGTGAAGCTGCCGGTACCCGGACCGATCTCGACCACCGGGCCCGAGACTTTCTGGATCCCTTCCGTCATGCGCCGGGCGACGGCGGCCGAAGACGGGGCGATGGCCACGACCTGACCGGGGTGGCGCAGCAATTCACCGAAGAAAACACCTATCTCGCGAGCCATGCCCGACCTCCGCTGCGAACCTCGTCGCAAAGGCATACACAACCCTGCCGGACGGGCAATACGGCCTTTGCAAACTTCATCCAAACTTCATGGGCGGCGCCCGAAGACTACTTGCGGAAGCTGTCGAGGCTGACGACGTCGGCGTCGTGGTTTTCGGCCTCCGCCGCGGTCTTGCCCTCGGGGTCGGGGGCCGGTTCGGCGAGCGTTTCGGGCTCGTGGTCTGCCTCGGCCTCGGCGCCGGGCGCTGTCGCGTCCTCGTCGTCCTCTTGCGTTTCGAAACGCAGGCCGAATTCGACGGACGGGTCCACGAAGGTGCGGATGGCGTCGAAGGGAATCACGAGGTGTTCCGGGGCGTCGCCGAAATTGAGCGTGATGGCGAAGCCGTCGTCGGTGACCTCGAGGTCGTCGAACCAATGCTGCATCACCACGGTCATCTCCTCGGGGTAGCGTTCGCGCAGCCAGTCGGCCAAGCGCGCGTCGGGATGCGTGGTGTCGAAGGTGATGAAGAAATGATGCGCCCCGGGCAGCCCGTTGTCGCGGACATCCGCCAGGACTTCCTGGATCAGGCCGCGCATGGCGCGGTGCATCAAGTTTCCGTAGTCGATCGAGCGTGCCATGGTCTTTTCCGATTTCTTGCCGAGGCCAGCATAGGGGATTCGGCGCAAAACAAAAGACCCGCCGGCGCGTGTCGCGGCTAAAGCAGCTGGGCGGCCGCGCCGGACATCGCGGCCACGACCAGAAGCGTCGTGACGATGCCGCGCCCGAAGCCGAGCATCAGCACCGCCGCGAGGATCACGAGCCCGGCGGCCGACCACGAAAAGCTGGTCACCTCGGGCACGGGGGCGAAGCGTGTTTCGCGGATCTCGGTGAACATCACATGGAGGGTGAACCACACCGACAGGTTGAGGATGACCCCGACCACGGCCGCCGAGATGCCGGCGAGCGCGCTTTTGAGCCGGGGGCGGGCGAGCAGCGCCTCGACATACGGCGCGCCGGCGAAGATCCACAGGAAACAGGGGGTGAACGTGACCCACAGGGTCAGTGCGCCCGCAAGCAGCGCGAGGGGCAGCCCGCCCTGCAGGAAGCCCGCCAGCGTGCCCACGAACTGCGTCACGAGGATCAGTGGCCCCGGCGTCGTTTCTGCGAGGCCGAGCGCGTCGATCATCTGGTCGGTGCTCAGCCAGCCGTTCGTTTCGACCACGGCCTGCGTCATGTAGGCCAGCACGGCGTAGGCGCCGCCGAAGGTGACGACCGCCAGCCTGGAGAAGAAAAGGGCGATGTCGGCGAGGAACGGCGCGCCGGCCGCCGCGGCGACAATGACGGGCGCGGCCCAGAGGCCGGCCCAGAGAGCGATCGTCGTCAGCGTTCGGCGCAGCGGCACGGCTGGGGCCGGCGGGCTGTCAGGCGCGGAC
>NZ_JBKOTX010000273.1:0-5976 GCF_047086965.1 Roseovarius halophilus (ex Wu et al. 2025)
GTCCGGGGCGAGCGCGGCGCTGGCCAGCACGAGGTCAGGCGCCTCGCGCGCCGCGATGGCCCGCGCTTCGTCGATCGAGCCGGCCTGCAGCACGTGATAGAACCCTTCCGACAGTTCGACCTTGAGGACGATCCTGTTGGTGGCCAGTGAATCGACGACCAGAATTTTCCCTGACATGTGCCGCACGCCTTTCCGACTTGCCCTTTTTATGCAGTCGACTATCCATGGGACTGGTTAAGAAAACCTTTCCGGGAATTAGGACAGATGAAGGCCACGCGGGAAAATGCCGAGACACTTGCCCTGACCTGCCTTGAATGGCTGGTCGGCAATGACGAGTTGTTGCCGGTGTTCCTCGGCGCGACCGGGACGTCGGAAAACGACCTCAGGGCCCGGGCCCGGGATCCCGAGTTTCTCGGCGCCGTGCTGGACTTCGTGATGATGGATGACGCGTGGGTCATGGCGTTCTGCGAGGCGCGCGACCTGTCCTTCGAGGCACCGATGCAGGCGCGGGCCGCCCTGCCGGGCGGCGGGGATATGAACTGGACATGAACGGGAGTAAAGGCATGCGCAGGGTGGACGGCCTGCTGTTCGACAAGGACGGAACGCTTTTCGATTTTCACGCCACGTGGAGCGCGTGGGCCGGTGGGGTGATCGAGCAGCTTTGCGGCGGCGACGATGCGGCGCGGCGCCGGCTTGCGGAGGCGATGCACTATGACCTCGGCCGCGCGCGGTTCCTGCCGAGCAGCCCGGTGATCGCGGGGACCAACCGGGAGGCCGCCGAATGCGTCGCCGGTGCGCTGCCCGGCCGGGATGTTGCCGAGATCGAGCATTTCCTGATGGTCACCTCCGCCGAGGCGCCGCTGGCACCCGCGGTGTCGCTGGCCCCGTATCTGGACGGGATGCGGGCCGATGGTCTTGCGCTTGGCGTGATGACGAACGACACCGAATTCGGCGCGCGGGCGCATCTTGGCGCGGCGGGGGTGGACGGCCATTTCGATTTCATCGCCGGGTTCGACTCGGGCCATGGCGCCAAGCCCGCGCCGGGCCCGTTGCTGGCCTTCGCCAAGGCCGTCGGCCTTGCGCCGGACCGCGTGGCGATGGTGGGCGACAGCACGCATGACCTGATCGCGGGCCGCGCGGCGGGGATGCGGACGGTGGCGGTGCTGACGGGCACGGCGGTCGCGCCCGATCTGGAACCCCTTGCCGACGTGGTGCTGCCGGATATCGGGCATATCCCCGGCTGGCTGACTGCCCCCGCATGAGCCACCATCCCCTCTTCGGTCTCCTGCTGGCCTTTGCCGGGGTCATGGTGCTGACGCCGGACGCGCTATTCATGCGGCTTTCGGGGATGACGGGATACCAGATGGTGGGGTGGCGCGGCCTGCTGATGGGGGCCGTGATGCTGTCGGGCTGGCTGTTGTCCAGCCGCGACCGGGGCGCGGACCTCGCGCGCATGGCATCGGGCGCGGGGCTGGCCATCGTCGGCTGTCAGTATGCGAATGCCACGCTTTTCAGCCTCGGAATCGGCAACGCGCCTGTGCCCGTCGTGTTGTTCGGCGTCGCGACCGTACCGGTTTTCGCCGCGCTTTTCGCGCGCGTGATCACAGGTGAGCCCACGCGGCGGGCCACATGGGTGACGATCTTCGCGGTCCTGACCGGCATCGGGATCGCCGTGTTCTCGGGCGAGGACGGCGCGGTCACGTTCAACCGCGCGGCCATGCTCGGCGCGATCGCCGGCCTTGGCGTGGCCATGGTGCTGGCGCTGAACTTCGTCGTGCTGCGCGCGCGGCCCGACCTGCCGATCCCGCTGGTGATCGGGCTGGGCGCGGTGCTGGCGGGCATCACGGGGGTCCTCGTGACCGGCCCGGGGCAGATGGGGCAGGGCGCTGTCTGGGCCATCGCGATCACCGGGGCGGTGATCCTGCCCGTGTCGTTCTTCTCGATGTCGCTGGCGTCGCGCTACACCCATGCCTCGAATGTCAGCCTGCTTCTGCTGCTGGAAACGGTGCTCGGGCCGTTCTGGGTCTGGCTCGGCATCGGCGAGGTGCCGACCCCGGGCATGGTGCTGGGCGGGGTGGTCGTAGTGGTCAGCCTGGCGCTGTACGTGATCCATACCGGCCACCGGAAGCGCCGGCGCCGTCCGGGCTGAGCATTCCCGCGGACCTGTCTCAAAAACGACAGTTTTCGTCGCGTGACGGCATACAACGGCCGGGTCGCGGGTGTTTGCTGGGCAATCAGGACGCGACAGGGAGAGCGAGCATGGCCGAGACAGTCAGGCGCAAGCGGCGCAGCGGCGGGCGCGCGGGCAACGCGGA
This sequence comes from Roseovarius halophilus (ex Wu et al. 2025), assembly GCF_047086965.1. NCBI lineage: Bacteria > Pseudomonadati > Pseudomonadota > Alphaproteobacteria > Rhodobacterales > Roseobacteraceae > Roseovarius > Roseovarius halophilus (ex Wu et al. 2025). Next base: position 2,316 of record NZ_JBKOTX010000273.1, read on the forward strand.
ACGCCGCGGCAGCGCGGTGATCGAACAGATGCCGTGGAACCCGCCGGTGAACATCGACAGGCCGGTCGAACCGCTGGACGAGGCCGGCGTGCAGGCGATTCATGACGGCGCGATGCGTATCATCGAAGAGATCGGGGTGCAGTTCCTGAACCCCGAGGCCGTGGAGATACTGCGCGGATCGGGCGGCTGCCAGATCGACGGCGAGACCGTGCGCATGGGCCGCGAGTTCGTGATGGAGATGATCGGCAAAGCCCCGCGAAGCTGGACGATCACGCCGCGCAACCCCGACCGCGCGATCACCATCGGCGGCGGGCACATGAATTTCGGCAACGTCTCGTCGCCGCCCAGCTACTGGGACATGAATATCGGGCGCAAGGTGACGGGCACGCGCGAGAAATGCCGCGACCTGCTGAAGCTTAGCCAGTTCTTCAACTGCATTCACTTCGTCGGCGGTTACCCGGTCGAGCCGCAGGACATCCACGCCAGCGTGCGGCATCTGGACGTGCTGCATGACAAGCTCACGCTGACCGACAAGGTGGCCCATGCCTATTGCCTCGGCCGCGAACGGGTCGAGGACGTGATGGAGATGGTGCGCATCGCCGGCGGGCTGTCGCACGCGGAATTCGAAGCCGCCCCGCACATGTATACCAACATCAACTCCACCTCGCCGCTCAAGCATGATCACCCGATGCTCGACGGCTGGATCCGCATGGCCCGGCGTAACCAGGGGCTGATCGTCACGCCCTTCACCTTGGCGGGGGCAATGGCGCCGGTCACGATGTCCGGCGCGGTCGCTCAGAGCCTCGCGGAGGCGCTGTGCGCCGTGGTGCTGGCGCAGGTGATCCGGCCCGGCGCGTGCTGCGCGATCGGCACCTTCACCAGCAATGTCGACATGAAGTCAGGTGCGCCGGCCTTCGGCACGCCAGAGTACATGCGCGCCACGCAGATGACCGGGCAACTGGCGCGGTTCTATGGCCTGCCCATGCGGGCCAGCGGCGTTTGCGCGGCGAACGTGCCGGACGGGCAGGCGATGTGGGAGACCTCGAACAGCCTTTGGGCCGGCGTGCAGGCGGGGGCCAACATGATCTATCACGCCGCCGGGTGGCTGGAGGGCGGGCTGATCGCCAGCCCCGAGAAATTCGTGATGGATTGCGAGGTTCTGCAGCAGATACAGCGCTACATGGACCCGATGCTGACCGCGACCGGCCCCGACGAGATCGCCGTCGACGCGGTGCGCGAGGTCGGCGGGCAGGGCCATTTCTTCGGCATCCAGCACACGCAGGACCGCTACACCACGGCGTTCTACGCGCCATTCCTGAGCGACTGGCGCAATTACGAGGCATGGGAGGCCACGGGCGGGGCGTGGACCGCCACCCGCGCGCATCAGGTCTACCGCGACATCATCGCCGGGTTCGAGGCGCCGCCGATGGAGGAGAGCCGCCGCGAGGAACTGGCCGCTTTCGTCGAGCGGCGCAAGGCCGAGGGGGGCGCGCCGACGGATTTCTGAAACCGGGCGCGGCAACGCGTCGGCAAGCCGTCGGCATCGCGGCGGGCCATGAATCCTCGACACATGCACGGTCATGAATTTATACTCGGCCCGTTGAAACAATCAGAACGACGGGAGGTATCATGAGAAAACTGTTCACAGCCCTGGTCATCGCGGGCCTGCCCATGGCGCAGGCATCGGCAGAGGAGGAGCTTGACGTCAGGATCAATGGCGAGATCGCGAGCGTCACGGTCGAGACCCCGGACGGCCCCGTTAAGATCATGCGCAACCAGGACACGGACGCGACGATCGATCCCGCCTACGCCAAGACGTCGCGCGAATGCCCGCCGTTCTGCGTGCAGCCGATGCAGGTCGCGCCGGGCGTGACCACGGTGGGCGAGATCGAGCTGCTGGAGTTCGCGGAACAGGGCGGCAAGCTCATCGATGGCAGAACGCTGGACTGGCATCTTGACGGGACGATCCCGGGCGCGATCAACATGCCCTACACGGAAATGGCCAGCCGCCTGGACGAGGTCGGCTGCACCGGCAGCCCGGGCGACTGGGACTGCACGAACGCCGAAGAGGTGCTCTTGTTCTGCAACGGGCCGTGGTGCGGTCAATCCCCCATGGCGATCAAGGCGATGCTGCGCGAGGGGTACCCGGCCGAGAAGATCCATTATTACCGCGGCGGGATGCAGGCGTGGCACGGTCTTGGCCTGACCGTCGTCGAGGGCCAGATGTAAGCGCCACCGGGGCGGGCGCCCGGCATGACTTAACCCGGGCGGGGTGGCCGGCGGGCCGCAATTAAATCCCGCGGCCGTCTTTAACCCCGCCGCGCGGGGCGCTAACCTGCGCCGCACGCGAAACGGGCGGAGGAATGAACGGGTGGCCGAAATCATCATGGTCCGGCACGGGCAGGCGAACAGCCACGCGACCGACGAGGCAAGCTATGACCGCCTGTCGGAGCTGGGGCGCGTGCAGGCGGGCTGGCTGGGGACGCATCTGCGCGCGACGAACCCGCATTTCGACCGGGTCATCACCGGTACCCTGTCGCGGCAGGAAGATACCGCGCGCGCCATGGGCTACGAGATCACCGCGCAGGATACCCGCCTGAACGAGTTGAGCTATTTCGCGCTGGCCCGCGCGCTGGAGGTCCAGCACGGCGTGCCGGCGCCGCGCGATGCCACCGAGTTCGCAACGCACCTGCCGCAGGTGATCGACCACTGGACGCGCGGCATGCTGTCGGACGTGCCCGAGACCTATGATTGTTTCGCCGCGCGCGTGACCGGCGCCATCGACGAGATCTGCCGTAGCCCCGGCCGGGTGCTGGTGGTCACGTCGGGCGGGGTGATCGGCATGGTGATGCGCCACGCGCTGGAATTGCAGAACGGCGGGATGGCGCGGATGATGCTGCAGATCATGAACGCGTCCCTGCACCGGTTGGAATACGTGCACGACATGCTGATGGTGGGGGCCTTCAACGCCACCCCGCATCTGGACACGCCCGACAGGGCGCATGCGCGGACCTACGTTTGACAGCGGCGGGCCGATCGGGACGACACGACGGAAGGGTAGTCGATGACACATTTGTGGGTCCGCGCCGAGCAGCGCCCGAACGAGGACCGCGTCGGGCTGACGCCCGAGGGCGCCGCCGCGCTGATCGGGCAGGGGATGACCGTGACGGTCGAGGAAAGCGCCGCACGCGCCATCCCGATCGAGGGGTATCGTGCCGCGGGATGCGCGATCGCGCCCGAGAACAGCTGGCCCGGCGCGCCGGCGGAGGCCATCATCTTTGGCCTGAAGGAGTTGCCCGATGACGGCACGCCGCTGTCGCACCGGCACATCATGTTCGGCCACGCCTTCAAGGGGCAGCACGCCGGCCGCCGCCTGCTGGACCGCTTCCGCGCCGGGGGCGGTACGCTCTATGATCTTGAATACCTCGTGGATGGCGAGGGCCGTCGCGTCGCCGCGTTCGGCTACTGGGCGGGCTACGCGGGGGCGGCGGTGTCGCTCAAGGCGTGGGCGGCGCAGCGCGCCGGGGGCATCTGCCCGCCGGTGACGACCTATCGCGACAAGCAGGCGCTGCTTGCCGAGCTCGCGGCCGACCTCGGTACGGGGCTCGGGCATCACCCTTTTCATCTTCGGCGGCGTTGCCGAGATGGAGAACGAGCCCCC
>NZ_JBKOTX010000274.1:0-5958 GCF_047086965.1 Roseovarius halophilus (ex Wu et al. 2025)
GGGGCGACGACGCGGCATAGGTGGCTCGTCGGGGCGGGGGCCGTCCCGATCCCCGGTGGATGCGGCACCACACGCACCGGGAGAAGGCGCCAGCGCCGGCGCGGCGGGCAGAACACTGCTGATCAACTTGCCGGCCGAGGCGCGGCCGTGCCGGCCGGCTTCGGGTGACGTTGATGCTTTCCATCGGCGGTCTTTGGACTGGCGGCGCCGCGCCCTGCACGGGCGCACCTTGGCCCACTTTCACCGGCCGTCGCGCGCCGCGCGAGGCCTGAGACGGGCCGGGTTTGCGCACCGCGGCGATACCGACGCGATACCGCCGCGATGCAGTGAGGGGCGTAGGCGCCTTTTCAACCGCGCCCGGTGTCAGCCCTGAGGCGGCAGGATCAGGCGGTCCACCACGTGGATGACGCCGTTGGATTGCTCGACATCGGCGATCGTCACGTTGATCATCCGGCCGCGTTCGTCCTCCAGCATGATATCGTCACCGTCATAGGTGGCTTCGATCGTGCAACTGCCAAGGGTCTGAACGGGGTGTGCCCCGCCGTCGTCGTCGATCATCGACTTGATCGCACCCGACATCGCGTCCGCGCCAACCACATGACACAGAAGAATATTTTTCAACTGATCCTGCGCCGCCGGTTGCAGCAGCGCCTCGACCGTACCTTCCTTCAACAACCCGAAGGCGGCATCGGTCGGCGCGAAGACGGTGAACGGCCCGTCGCCCATCAGTGTTTCGGCAAGGCCCGCCGCCTTGACCGCGGCGACAAGCGTTTCGTGATCCGCCGAGTTGACGGCATTTTCGACGATGTTCCTGTCCGCATACATTGGCGCCCCGCCGACCATCGGGTTGTCACCAGCCGTTGCCCCGGATGCCAGCCCGATAACGGCGGCAGCGAAAAATGAAGTCCTGAACATGGTTTACCTCCAGTTTTGGCCATGCGTTGTTGCATGATACCCGCCGAAGCCACGCAAACAGGACGCCAATGGTTTCAGGAATTTTCGCAGGAACCAGTCACAGGCGCGTGATCTCTCCGACCGCCAGAACATCACCTGTGGGGGCACCTTTGGGCGACCCGCCGGGAGGTTCGTCCGAAATGGCAAAGACGCCGCCGTCGAGCGCCGTCCTCAGATCGGGCTCAACCGGCAGGCGGGCGCGCTCGGTCTCGGGCAGCACCCCGAGCGAGACGGGCGGCTTGTCACCCGCGATCAGCCAGAGTTCCAGCGCCCGGCCCGGCCGCGCCGCGCCTTGGGACCGCTCGACGTAAAGCTCTCCATTGGTGTCGTCGTACCCGGCCGCGACAACGAGGTTGCCATCCTCGGACACGATATCTGCGTGATAGACGGGGTCATCAGGCGGCATGGGCCCGGTTGATGGCAGATCCACGAGGACGAGAGCCACGAGGGCAAGAGCGGCCGCCGTGGCCGCGCCCGCCAGGCGGCTTCTCGCCAACCGCTGCCAGAAGCTCTGCCCCGCCTTCTGAAATAGCCTGTTTTCCAGTTTCTTGCGCACCCGCGACGGCGGGGTAACAGGTGAGACCTCTTCGGCGAGCGCGGTAAAATCCTCGGCCCACTGGGCATGGAGCTGGCGCAGGTCCGGCTCATTGGCCAGACGCTCCTCGAACACGGTCGCCTCCTCGGGCGTGAGCAGGCCGAGGGCGTATTCCCCTGCGAGAACGACATCGTCGTCGCGGTCCGGATGTTCCTGATCGCTCATCGCGTCAGACACTCCCTCAGGCTCAGCAGACAGCGCCGCAGCCACGTCTTCATCGTGTTCAGGGGCACCTCGAAATGGGCGGCCAGTTCGGCATAGCTTTCGCCTTCGAGATACGCCCGGCGAACCGCGTCGGCCCGCCTTTCTTCAAGTTCTTCGAAACAGGCATCCAGCCTTGCGCGCTCGGACGCCTGGACCGCCTTCTCTTCGGGCCCCGGCCCGCCATCCGGCAGAGAGTCGTCCAGTTCCGCCGCCGCCGTCTTCGTGCCATGCCGGCGCTTGCGGTCTATGGCGGCATTGCGTGCGATCGCGATCAGCCATGTCATCGGGCTGAAGCCGTTTGCCTGATATTTGCCCGCGTTGTGCCAGACTTTTACGAAAACTTCCTGCAGGACGTCCTCCGCTTCGGATCGGTCGTCCAAGATACGCAGGATGATGCCAAAAAGTTTCGCCGAAGTATCTGAATAAACTTGGCGGAAGGCATTTTTGTCACCGATGGCAACGCGCGCGATCATGGCTTCGATTTCATCGCGTTTCGACATCTGTCCTCAAAACTGCTCACGCACAAAAAACGTAAAGGCGCTATTGGTGTCATGCCAGAAGAAACACCGGGTCAGCCGCAAATCGCGCGATCGGAAGCATTGAAATGACAAAAGGTACTATGGACTGAAAGATGGCCATCCCCGCGCAGGCGCGGGGATGGCCGTGTCGTCACGCGGCGAGGTCGAAACGATCCGCGTTCATGACCTTGGTCCATGCGGCAACGAAATCGTCGAGGAATTTCGCGGCGTTGTCGTCCTGTGCGTAGACTTCCGCATAGGAGCGCAGGATCGAGTTGGACCCGAAGACCAGATCGATGCGGGTCGCTGTCCACTTGACCGTATCGGTCTTGCGGTCGCGGATTTCGTAGATGCCGCCGTCGGCGGGAACCCACCGATACGACATGTCCGTCAGGTTGACGAAGAAATCGTTCGTCAGGGCGCCGACACGGTCGGTCAGCACGCCGTGGGTGGTGCCGCCGTGGTTGGTGCCCAGCACGCGCATGCCACCGACGAGCGCGGTCATTTCATGTGCAGTGAGCCCCATGAGTTGCGTGCGGTCCAGCATCAGCTCTTCGGCGCTGACGATGTAATCCTTCTTCATCCAGTTGCGGTAGCCATCCGCCACCGGCTCCAGCACGTCAAAGGAGTCGGCATCGGTCATCTCTTCGGTCGCGTCGCCGCGGCCCGGCGCGAACGGCACTTCGATGTCGTGGCCCGCCGCCTTCGCCGCCTGCTCGATGCCGACATTGCCGGCCAGCACGATGACGTCAGCCACGCTGGCGCCCGTTTCCGCGGCGATACCTTCGAGGACGCCGAGCACCCGCGCAAGGCGTTCCGGCTCGTTGCCTTCCCAGTCTTTCTGCGGGGCAAGGCGGATGCGCGCGCCGTTGGCCCCGCCCCGCAGGTCGGACTGCCGGAAGGTGCGGGCGCTGTCCCACGCGGTGGCGACCATGTCGGCGACGGAAAGACCGCTCGCGGCGATTTTCGCCTTGACAGCGTCAACGTCGTAATCGCTCGCGCCCGCCGGCACCGGGTCTTGCCAGATCAGGTCCTCGTCGGGGACTTCGGGGCCGAAGTACCGCGCCTTGGGGCCCATGTCGCGGTGCGTGAGCTTGAACCAGGCCCGCGCGAACGCGTCGTCGAACGCCTCGGGGTTGTTGTAGAACCGCTCGGAAATCTTGCGGTAGGCGGGATCCATTTTCATCGCCATGTCCGCATCGGTCATGATGGGGTTGTAGCGGATCGACGGATCCTCGACATCGACGGGCTTGTCTTCTTCCTTGATGTCCACGGGCTCCCACTGCCATGCGCCGGCAGGGCTTTTCTTGAGCTCCCACTCGTAGTTCAGCAGCAGGTGGAAATACCCGTTGTCCCATTTCGTCGGGTGGGTGGTCCAGGCCCCCTCGATCCCGCTCGTGACGGTATCGCGCCCGACGCCGCGGCTCGTGTGGTTGTTCCAGCCAAGCCCCTGCTCGTGGACGTCCGCGGATTCCGGGTCGGGACCCAACTCGGCGGCGTCGCCGTTGCCGTGACACTTGCCGACGGTATGCCCGCCGGCCGTCAGCGCGACGGTTTCCTCGTCGTTCATGGCCATCCGCGCGAATGTTTCACGCACCTGCTGGCCCGTCTTGAGGGGATCAGGGTTGCCGTTCACGCCCTCGGGATTGACGTAGATCAGCCCCATCTGCACCGCTGCAAGCGGGTTTTCCATGGTCGACGGGTCGCTGACATCGCCGTAACGCTCGTCCGACGGGGCCAGCCATTCCTTTTCCGCGCCCCAGTAGATGTCCGTCTCGGGATGCCAGATGTCCTCGCGGCCGAACGAGAAGCCGAAGGTTTTGAACCCCATGGATTCATACGCCACGTTTCCGGCAAGCAGGATCAGGTCGGCCCAGCTGATCTTGTTGCCGTATTTCTTCTTGATCGGCCACAGCAGGCGTCGCGCCTTGTCCAGATTGGTATTGTCGGGCCACGAGTTGAGCGGGGCAAAGCGCTGGTTGCCGGTCCCGCCGCCACCACGACCGTCTGCGATACGGTACGATCCCGCGGCGTGCCATGCCATGCGGATCATCAGGCCACCGTAATGACCCCAATCCGCCGGCCACCAGTCCTGGCTGTCCGTCATCAGGGCTTCGAGGTCTTTCTTGAGGCCATCGACATCGAGCTTCTCGAGTTCCTCGCGATAATCGAAAGACTCGCCCATCGGGTTCGTCTTGCTGTCATGCTGGTGGAGAATGTCGAGGTTCAGGGCATTGGGCCACCAATTCATGACATCCTTTTCGGTGGCGGTGTTTCCGCCATGCATCACGGGGCACTTGCCCCCTGTCTTGATATCGTTTCCGTCCATGACGGCTCTCCTCTGCTATGTCATTGGCCTGAATTTTTACAACGGTCGGATGGTGAGCGTGCGGTGTGCCATTTTAGCGGGCGGCCGTCGAATCCTGTGCCGTTGTCACACATTGCTTATAACATGTTTTTAGATTAGTGAAATTTGGAATTTCTAATCGCGGAGTTAATTCAGGGTTATGAATAACCTCACGATGAAGCACCTTCGCTATTTCGAGGCGCTGGCACGGTATGGTCATTTCCGGCTCGCCGCCGAGGCGTGCGGTATCTCGCAGCCCGCCCTTTCGGTGCAGATCAAGGAGCTGGAGGCCTTGCTTGGCGCGCCCCTGATAGAAAGGGGCGCGCGGCAGACCCGTCTCAGCGGTCTGGGCGAGGCACTTGCGGACCGTGCCCGTGACATCCTGCGGGCGGTGGACGAGCTGGACGATCTTGCGCGCGCCGCGCTCGGTCCGTTGACGGGCCGCTTGCGGATCGGCGTCATCCCGACGATCGCGCCGTACCTGTTGCCGAGCATCATCAAGGAACTGGGGGCGTTGAACCCCGAACTCGACATTCGACCACGTGAAGCGATCACGCAGGTCTTGATACGCGATCTGCGCGAGGGGCGGCTGGACTTCGCCGTCGTGGCGCTGCCCGTGTCGGAAAAATCGCTGCACGAGGAGCCGCTGTTCGAGGAAAAATTCGTACTCGTGCGGCCGATGGCTGATGCCGATCGGCCTGTGCCCAACACCGACAGCCTGCGCGAAATGCGGCTTCTGCTGCTGGAGGAGGGGCATTGCTTCCGCGAACAGGCGCTGTCGTTCTGCAGCCCGTCAGTATTGTCGACGCGCGACCTGATGGAAGGCAGTTCGCTTTCGACATTGGTGCAGATGGTCGGAGCCGGGATCGGGGTGACACTTATTCCCGAGATGGCGGTGCCGACAGAAACCCGTTCAGCCGCGGTGTCGGTGGGGCACCTGACCGGGCAGCGGCCGAAACGGACGGTTGGCATGGTGTGGCGCAATAGCAGCCCGCTCGCCCCGCAATTTTCCGAAATCGCCCGAATGCTCGGAAAAATGGAACGCCCCGGGGCCTCCTGACGCGCGGAACCGCGACCAGTTCAACCCGCCGCTGGTGCCCGAAGGCACGGCGCTGCTTGGCCAATGTGTCACTCAGGTGAGAACTGCCAATTATACCTTCTAACCTCCTACCGTCCTTGGCGAGAGATTTCCGGCTTCGATCTGGGTAGAGGGTTGGTCATCTCCAGTCTTTTTGTAAGCGTGACCTGCCACGGGATTTTTCCTCCATTTGGAATTAGAATCCGACCCAAACGAAGGGACGGACAATGAAGCGAACGAGATATACAGAAGAGCAGATCAT
>NZ_JBKOTX010000275.1:0-5887 GCF_047086965.1 Roseovarius halophilus (ex Wu et al. 2025)
CCGGCGCGACCGGCTCAGGCTGGAGGCCGCAGAATGACCCGGCGCATGTTTCTTCTGGCCCGACAACGCAGGCCCGCGCCGGCGCCCCGGCCCGCCGAAACCCTTGGTGTTCCGCGACGTCGCCAGCGGCTAAGGGGCGTTGCGCCCATCCGCGCGGCGTGGCGTCGATCCGCCTTTTATTCAGGCGCCTTGCCGGACGGCCTGCGACACCTGCGCACAGGTGGCACGGCACAGGGGCCGTTTCTGATCCAGATCAAGAAACCGGGCCGTGCAGGCGGGTAAACTCTCTGAAACTGCCACGTAACCGAAGGATCAGAGGGTCACATGTCGAAGACGCCATTCATCACCGGGGCGCTTGTTGCGCTCGCCACACCCGTCCTCGCCCAAGAGGACGTGGCATTGCGCGAAGACGCGCTCAGCTACTTCGAACCCATCCCCATGAATCCGCCCGACCTCGGCGACAACATCGTCAGCCGCGAGCGTGTCGATCTGGGCGCCAAGCTCTATTTCGACCCGCGCATGTCCGCCTCGGGGCTGTTCTCCTGCCAGACCTGCCACAACGTGGGCATGGGCGGCGTCGACGGTCTGGAAGTGTCCATCGGCCACGGCTGGCAGAAGGGGCCGCGCAACGCGCCCACCTCGTTCAACGCGGTCTTCAACATCGCCCAGTTCTGGGACGGCCGCGCCCCCGACCTCGAAGAGCAGGCCAAAGGCCCGGTGCAGGCCGGGGTCGAGATGAACAACACCCCTGACAACGTGGTGGAAACGCTCAAATCCATGCCGGCCTACATCGACTCCTTCGAAGAGGCCTTCCCCGGCGAGGAGGACCCGGTTACCCTCGACAACTTCGCCCGGGCCATCGAATCCTTCGAGGCCACGCTGATCACGCCGAACTCGCCCTTCGACCAGTTCGTCATGGGCAGTGACGGCGCCCTGAACGAACAGGAAAAGCGCGGCCTGCAGGCCTTCATGGACACCGGTTGCGCGTCCTGCCACGCCGGGGTCAACATGGGCGGTCAGGAGTATTATCCCTTCGGCCTGATGGAAAAGCCGGGGGCCGAAGTCCTGCCCGAGGGTGACCGCGGCCGCTTTACCGTGACCGAAACCGCAAGCGACGACTATGTCTTCCGTGCCGGGCCGCTGCGCAACATCGCGCTGACCGCACCCTATTTCCACTCGGGCGCCGTCTGGGAACTGGAAGAGGCCGTCGCGATCATGGGCACCGCGCAGCTCGGCTTCGAGCTGTCCGATCAGGAGATCAGCGATATCACCGCCTTCCTGAGAACCCTCACCGGCGAGCAGCCCGAGGTCGTCCACCCCAAGCTGCCCCCGCGGACAGACGAGACCCCCCGGCCCGACGACATGTAGGGCCGGCGCACCCCGTCACGCTGCTTTCCCGCCCCCGGCCGCCGTGCCGGGGGCGGTTTCGTCTGTAAGGCAAGCCCTTGCCGATGCGGCACGCGGGGGCTTTGCCCGATCGTGCGGCCGCGCTAAAACACACCATGCGCTTGATCCCTGCCCTTGTCCTCTTCGCCCTTCTGTCTGCCTGCGGCTCGGGCCCTGACACCGAGGCGCGCAAGGCGGATCGGCCCGCGCTTTATCCCGGCGAAACACCGGAAATGCGGGCGCTGGTCGTGGACTATGCCGCGCACCATGACATCCCCGAGGCGTTGCTGCACCGGATCATCCAGCGCGAGAGCGACTACCGCCCCCGGGCGCGCAACGGCCCCTACTGGGGCCTGATGCAGATCCTGCCCGAAACCGCCGCGCAGATGGGCCATTCCGGCCCGCCCGAGACCCTGCTGGAGGCCGAGACCAACCTGGAATACGCGGGCCGCTACCTGCGCGGGGCCTGGCTGGTGGCCGATGGCGACATCGACGCCGCCGTGATGTGGTACGCGCGCGGCTATTACTACGAGGCCCGCGATCGCTGCCTGCTGGTGGAAACCGGGCTGCGCGACCGCGAGGTCGCCCACCATTGCCGTGCTTGAGGGCCGGACCCGCAGGGTCTAGCCTGGTGCCATGACGCCGGAACTCGTGATCCTTGCCATCGGAATCCTGTTTCTGGCCGGGCTCGCGCTGGACGCGCTGGGGCACATTGTCCATGTGCCGCGCGTTACCCTGCTGATCCTGCTGGGGGTGCTGATCGGCCCGCCCGGGCTGGACTGGCTGCCGGTCGATGTCGACACCGCGCATGAAGTGCTGGCCCCGACAGCCCTGACCATGGTGGCCTTCCTGATGGGCGGCAGCCTCGACCGGGGCACCCTGGCCGCCCGGGGCCGGGCGATCCTGGTTTTGTCGCTGGCCCTGGTGGCCGGCACGGCGCTGGTTGTCGGGCTGGGGCTCTGGGCCATCGGCACATCGTTTGTGGCCGCGCTGTTGCTGGCGGGCATCGCCACGGCGACCGCACCGGCGGCAACGCTGGACGTGATCCGCCAGGCCGAGGCCCAGACAACCCCCTTCGGCAAAGTTCTGATCGGCATCGTGGCCATCGACGACGCCTGGGGGCTGCTGGCCTTTTCGGTGTTGCTGACGCTGGCTGCCACGATCGCCGGAAGCGGCGACGCCGAGGCGCTATCCCATGCCAGCTACGAGATCGGCGGCGCCTTGGCCCTCGGGCTTGTCCTGGGGCTGCCCGCCGCCGTCCTGACCGGGCGCGTGAAACCGGGCGAGCCCACCCTGATCGAGGCCCTGGGCCTTGTCCTTGTCATCGCCGGGCTGGCGCTCTGGCTGGAGGTTTCCTTCCTGATCGCGGGGATGACCGCGGGGGCGTTGGTCACCAACCTGGCCCACCACCACGACCGCCCCTTTCACGAGATCGAGCGGATCGAATGGCCCTTCCTGCTATTGTTCTTCATCATGGCCGGGGCCTCGCTGGACGTGAGCGCGCTGGTGGCCGCGGGCTGGACCGGGGCGGCCTACATGGCGCTGCGCATTCTGGGGCGTCTTGTCGGCGGGGCGCTGGGCGGCCCCCTGGCCGGGCTGACGGCCTATCGCGGCGCGCGCACCGCTGCCGCTCTGCTGCCGCAGGCCGGGGTGGCCGTGGGCATGGCGCTGGTCGCCGCGGACCGGTTTCCGCAGGCGGGCGACCAGGTGCTGGCCGTCACCATCGCCTCGACCGTGGTCTTCGAGATGCTCGGCCCGCCGCTGACCCAGTGGGCGCTGGCAAAGGAAAACCGCCCGAACGACTAGGTCCGGGCGGCAACAAAATTCTGGAATATTGTTCCGGATCAGCCGACCAGTTCGAGACCGGAGAAGAAGTAGGCGATTTCCTCGGCCGCCGTTTCCGGCGCGTCGGACCCATGCACCGAGTTTTCGCCCACGGACTGGGCGAACTCGGCGCGGATGGTGCCCGCTGCGGCATCGGCGGGGTTGGTCGCGCCCATAACGTCGCGGTTCTTGGCGATGGCGCCGTCCCCTTCGAGCACCTGCACCACGACCGGCGCCGAGGCCATGAAGCCCGTCAGTTCGTCAAAGAAGGGGCGTTCGGCGTGGACGGCATAGAACTGCTCGGCCTGGGCCTTGGTCATCAGGATGCGCTTTTGCGCGACGATGCGCAGGCCGGCCTCCTCGAACTTGGCATTGATCTTGCCGGTCAGGTTGCGGGCGGTGGCGTCGGGTTTGATGATCGACAGGGTGCGTTCGGTGGCCATGGGTCATTCCTCGATGGTCGGGGTGAATATCGCCGCGCCGATAGCATGGGGGGTGCGGGTTGAAAAGGTGCGATTGACGCGGCTGCCGCCCTCTGGCACCCCCTGCGCCATGCTGCGAATTTCAGACATCTCCTACTCGGTCGAGGGCCGCCCCCTCATCGAGAACGCCGGCGCCGTCATCCCCACCGGCCACAAGGTCGGCGTCGTGGGCCGCAACGGCACCGGCAAGACAACCCTGTTCCGGCTGATCCGGGGCGAGCTGACGCTTGAGGGGGGCACGATCGAACTGCCCCGCGGCGCCCGCATCGGCGGCGTCAGCCAGGAGGTGCCCGGCTCGGAAACCTCGCTGCTGGACACGGTGCTGGAGGCCGATACCGAGCGTCTGGCCCTCATGGCCGAAGAGACCGACGACCCCGCCCGCATCGCCGAGATCCAGACCCGGCTGACGGATATCGACGCCTGGTCGGCCGAGGCGCGCGCCAGTGCCATCCTCAAGGGTCTGGGCTTTACCGATGCCGAGCAGCGCATGCCCTGTTCGGCCTTCTCGGGCGGCTGGCGGATGCGCGTAGCCCTGGCCGCGGTGCTGTTTTCCGCGCCCGACCTGCTGCTGCTGGACGAGCCGACGAACTATCTTGACCTCGAAGGCGCGCTCTGGCTGGAAAGCTACCTGGCGCGCTATCCGCATACGGTACTGGTGATCAGTCACGACCGGGGCCTTCTCAACCGCGCCGTGGGCGGCATCCTGCACCTGGAAGACCGCAAGCTCACCTATTACGCCACGCCCTATGACCGCTTTGCCGAACAGCGCGCGGCGCGGCTGGCCGTGGCCGAGGCACAGAATCGCAAGGCGCAGGACCGCAAGGCCCACCTGCAAAGCTTCGTCGATCGGTTCCGGGCCAAGGCCTCGAAGGCGAAACAGGCGCAATCGCGGCTCAAGATGATCGAACGGATCACTCTGACCGCGACCCCGCAAGAGGCGGCCCTGCGCGCCTTTTCCTTCCCCGAACCCGAGGAACTTTCGCCGCCGATCATCACCACCGACGGGGTGGCCGTGGGCTATGGCGAGACGACCGTCCTCGATCGGCTGTCGCTGCGCGTCGACCAGGACGACCGGATCGCGCTTTTGGGTCGCAATGGTGAAGGAAAATCGACGCTTTCCAAGTTTTTGTCTGGCAAACTTCATCCTCAGAAAGGCAAGTTCACCGCCCATGGCAAGCTGCGCGTCGGCTATTTCGCCCAGCACCAGCTGGAAGAACTGCGCCCCGAAGAGACGCCGCTCGATCACCTGCGCCGCGAACGCCCCGACGAGGCCCCGGGCCGGTTGCGGGCACGGCTGGCGGGCTTCGGGCTGACGGCCGATCAGGTCGAGCTTCCGGCGGCCAAGCTGTCGGGCGGGCAGAAGGCACGGCTGTCGCTGCTGCTGGCCACCATCGAGGCGCCGCACCTGCTGATCCTCGACGAGCCCACCAACCACCTGGACATCGAAAGCCGCGAGGCCCTGGTGGAAGCGCTGACCGCCTACTCCGGCGCGGTGGTGCTGGTCAGCCATGACATGCACCTGCTCAGCCTCGTGGCCGATCGGCTCTGGCTGGTCAAGAACGGGCGCGTCTCCGCCTTCGAGGAGGATCTGGAGGCCTATCGCAAGCTGCTGCTGTCGGGCGACAAGCCCGCCAGACCGGCCAAACCCAAGGCCCCGCGCCCCTCGCGCGACCGCATCCTGGAATTGCGCGCCGAGGTCCGCAAATGCGAGGCCCGCGTCGCCAAGATCGAGGAGATGCGCGAAAAACTGGCCGCCAAGCTGGCCGACCCCGCGCTTTACGAGGCATCCCAGGCGACGGAACTCGAGACCTGGAACCGCAAGTATGCCGAGGTCATGGAGGGGTTGGAGCGCGCCGAAGGCCTCTGGATGGCCGCCCAGAAAAAGCTGGACGCCGCCGAGGCCGTATAGGGGGCCCCGCCGCACACGGCCACCCAACGGCCCCGCGGATAACGCCCCCGGCTTCATTGAACCGGCGCCCAAGAACCCAAGACACGCGAAGCCGGTTTGCCCGTGTCCTGCGCGCCGGAGGGTTGCGCGGCCCCGGACCGGTCCAAAGTCCGATGCCTTCCCCTGCCCCTTGTTTCTTTGGGTCGGAAATACCGCGGGGGTGAATGCCGCAGGCATCATCGAGATCATCGACCGTCAGACCGCCAACTGGTCGCGCGACGAGGCGCAGAACCAGATGACCAACTGG
>NZ_JBKOTX010000276.1:0-5738 GCF_047086965.1 Roseovarius halophilus (ex Wu et al. 2025)
CGTCGGCCGAGAACACGCCCGGCAGCGTGACGAACCCGCCCTCGATCTGCCGTGGGGCGGCCGTCCAGTCCGCAAAGCCCGGCCCGGCCCGGAAACTGAAAACCTTGCCATGCGCCTTGGAAAAGACGGCCGCAACGTCCACGCGCGCCCGGCACGCCTTGAGCAGCGACTCGACACCGTCGGACTTGGCCCCGTCAACGATCACCGGCCCGTCCGTCACCGCCGCGGCCTGCGCGACCCGGGCGCGCGCCAGGTCCTTGGCGCGCGGCACGCAGACGATCGACGCGCCGAACCGGCCCTCCGGCGCCAGCGCGCAGTCATGTCCCAGCGCCGCGAAATGATCATGATCGGGCCTGAACCGGGTGAAAATCCGCGTCCGCTCCGCCGGCAGCGCCGACAGGTCGGCCCCGGCGCGCGGGCCGAAAACGGCGATCCGCCCGGTCTCGGGCAACATGATGTCGCCGCCGGCAAGGGCAAGGCTCAGACGCGACCGCTCGGCCAAGTTACTCTTTTTCCATGGTGCATTGCAGCGGATGCTGATGCTTGCGCGCGAAATCCATGACCTGCGCCACCTTCGTCTCGGCGATCTCGTGGCTGAACACGCCCACGACCGCCACGCCCTTCTTGTGGACGGTCAGCATGATCTCGAAGGCCTGCGCGTGCCCCATGCCGAAAAAGCGCTCCAGCACGTGCACGACAAATTCCATCGGCGTGTAATCGTCGTTGAGCAACAACACCTTGTAAAGCGGGGGGCGCTTGGTCTTGCTGCGGGTCTTGGTGACGACCGACGTGTCATCGCCGTCATCCGCGCCTTGCGTCATCTGAACGATCAGCTGGTCCATATCTCTCGCCGCGCCATTCGCCTTCGGTTTCCTGACCAAGCCATATAAAACGGGATATCCCCGCGAAAAGGGCCGTGTGGCGCGATAGCATCATGGCGGGCAACTTGACAACAACCCGTTTCGGCGCGGGTGTGGCCCCGGCGCGACGGGCCGTTTCCCGCCGCACGGCCACGATCGTGCTTGATGCCCGCGCGCGGCTTGCCTAATCTGGGCCGCGACAGCCCGACCAACCCGCAGAAAGCCCCGCATGAAACACGCTTCCACCCTCGACCGCGGCCTGCTCGGCCTCATAATCGCCACGCTGGTCGCCACGGTCGCCATCTATCTCGTCGATCCCGTCTACTTCCACGAGGTCTACGCGGCCGAGGACAAGCTCGTCGAATACGGCACGGCCGTCTTCCTGCTGATGGCCAGCCTCGTGCTGCTGCGCAATGCCGGCGCCCTGCGCGGGCGCCGCGCGCCCACCCTCGCGGTCGGGCTCACGCTGGTCTACGCGCTGATGTTCTTCGCCGCGGCGGGCGAGGAGATCTCGTGGGGACAGCGCATCATCGGCTGGGAATCGGGCGAGTTCTTCGAGGAGCACAACAAGCAGAACGAAACCAATTTCCACAACCTCGTGGTGGGCGACCTGCACCTCGCGAAAACGCTCTTCGGCAGCGTGCTGACGACGGTGCTGCTGCTCTACCTCGTGGCACTGCCGCTGGCCTATCCCCGCCTGGCGCCGATACGCCGGCTCGCCGACAGGCTGGCCGTGCCGGTACCGGGGACGCGCCATGCGATTTTCGCCGTCGCCGCCAGCATCGTCATCGCGGCGATCGACGTGCACCGCAAATGGGAGGTCTACGAACTCGTCTTCAGCCTGCTGGCCTGTTCGATCTTCCTGCGGCCACAGAACCGCGAGCGCACGACCTGACCTCAGCTGCCGCAGCGTGTCAGATGATCTCGTCCTCGTCGTAAAGAGGCGCGGCCTCCAGATGCGCGCTGACCCCGTCCGCGGCCGTGTCCGGGCTCTGGGTCTCGGCCACGTGGAACAGCGCGTCGCCCTCGTAAACGACCGGCATGTTGGTGCGCCCGATCATGATGCCCGTCTGATCCGCGGTCACCTCGTGCTCGACCTCGCCGAAAGGGTCCGAGATGGCGCCGAGGACGGTGCCCGGCACGACCGTGTCACCGACGGCGGCATAGGTGCGCAACAGCCCCCCGGCCGGGGCGCGGTACCATGACGAGCCGCCGCATTGAACAGGCTGCGCCCGCGTGCGCGGCGCGCCCTTGCGCCCGATCATGCCCAGCTCGTGCATCACCCGCAGGATGCCCGAGACGCCGGCCCGGGCGGGCAATTCGTCGAAGCGCAGTGCCTCGCCGCCCTCGTACAGCAACACGTCAACGCCCGCCTGCTCCGCCGCCATCCGCAACGACCCCTCGCGCAGCCGCGATTCCATCATCACCGGCGCACCGAAAGCGCGGGCCAGCTTGGTCAGACGCGTGTTTCCCTGCGTCAGCCGCACCTGCGGCAGGTTCGTGCGGCTGTTCGAGGCCGAGTGCAGGTCGATCCCCACATCGGACCGGGCGACCACCTCGGTCATGAAGATATGGGCCAGCCGCGACGCCATGGAGCCCTCGCTCAACCCCGGGAAACACCGGTTCAGGTCGCGCCGGTCGGGCAGATACCGCGAGTGGTTGAGAAAGCCGAACGTGTTGACGATCGGCACCGCCAGCAGCGTGCCCGCCATGGTCGACAACGGTCCCGCCTTCAGCAGCCGGCGCACGATCTCGACCCCGATCACCTCGTCACCGTGCACCGCGGCCGATACGAACAGGACCGGGCCGCGCCGCTTGCCGTGAACGACATGCACCGACAGGTGAACGGGCGTGTGATCGGACAGGGTGCTGACTGGCACGTCGACGGTGCGGCGCGTGCCCGGCGCGATCTCGTGACCGTTGATCGTGAAATGTTTTCGTCTGGCCATGCCGTCCTCGCCTAGGGGGGGTGATCAAGCGATACGCAAAAAGGCCCCCGCTGTCCATCTCGCGCGAAGCGCCCGCCGCCGGCCGGGGGGCGCTGCCCCCGTCGCCCTGCGGGCGACTCCCCCGGGGTATTTTCACCAAGAAGAAACCAGCGAATCGCCTCGGCTTCTTCTCGGCCCCAATACCCCCGCCGGAGGCGTCCGCCCGGGCAGCCCGCGCCGCGCGGCCGGGGCATGTCGCGCCGTCAGCCGGACAGCTTGGTCATGCGCAGGTAGGGCAGCACGGTTTCGAACTCGCCGAACTTCGCGCGGGCGTCCTCGTCGGTGACGGCCGTCGGGATGACCACGTCCTGCCCGGTGGTCCAGTCGGCCGGGGTAGCCACGCCCTGCCCGGCCGCGGTCTGCAGCGCGTCGAGCGCGCGCAGCACCTCGGCGAAGTTGCGCCCCACGTTCATCGGGTAGGTCATCGACAGCTTGAGCTGCTTGTCGGGCCCGATGATGAAAACGCTGCGCACCGTGGCGCTGTCGGCCGGGGTGCGACCGTCGGGCAGGTAGGCTTCGGCGGGCAGCATGTCGAAGGCTTTCGACACGTCAAGGCCTTCGTCGGCGATGATCGGGAAGCGGGCCGGCGCGCCGCCGGCCTTCTCGATGTCGCCCTTCCACGCCTTGTGATCGTCGACCCCGTCGACGGAGACGCCGATCACCTTGCAGCCGCGCTTTTCCCATTCATCGGCCAGCCTTGCCACGGCACCGAACTCGGTGGTGCAGACGGGGGTGAAATCCTTGGGGTGGGAAAACAGGATCGCCCAGCTGTCGCCGATCCAGTCGTGAAGGTCGAAGCTGCCCTGATCGGTTTCCACGGTCAGGTTGGGGATGGTGTCATTGATGCGCAAGCTCATGGAGGTGGTCCCTTTGCTGGTTGCCGGTGCCGCGGGTCCGCGGCGGATTTTCCTGTACGCGTCTTGCAGCCTTTTCGCCGCGGTGACAAGGTATCGCGACTCGCAAGGCGGGCCAGCGGGCCGCGCGGCCCGCCTTTGCAGCATATAGGGAGCGCACCACATGATCGAGAAACGCCGGTTCTACATCAACGGAGCCTGGACCGATCCGGCCGACGGCACCGACCACCGGGTCATCGACCCCTCCACCGAGGAGCCCTGCGCGCTGATCAGCCTCGGCGGGCAGGCCGACACCGACGCTGCCGTGGCCGCGGCCCGCGCCGCCCTGCCGGGCTGGATGACCACCGACCCGGCTGAGCGCATCGCGCTTATCGAGAAATTGCAGAAAGCCTATGATGCCCGCGCCGAGGACATGGCACGGGCCATCAGCCTTGAAATGGGCGCCCCGATCGACTTGGCGCGCAGCCAGCAGGCGGCCGCCGGGTCGGGGCATATCTCGGCCTTTCTCAAGGTCGCGCGGGAATACCGGTTCGCGCATCCGCTGGGCG
Organism: Roseovarius halophilus (ex Wu et al. 2025); assembly: GCF_047086965.1. NCBI lineage: Bacteria > Pseudomonadati > Pseudomonadota > Alphaproteobacteria > Rhodobacterales > Roseobacteraceae > Roseovarius > Roseovarius halophilus (ex Wu et al. 2025). The sequence continues at coordinate 4,251 of NZ_JBKOTX010000276.1, forward strand.
ATCACGCCCCGGGCAGCTGGATCCTGCACGAGCCGGTCGGCGTGGCCGCGCTGATCACGCCGTGGAACTGGCCGATGAACCAGATCACGCTCAAGGTGATCGCGGCGATGGTCGCGGGCTGCACGATGGTGCTCAAGCCGTCCGAGGAATCGCCGCTGTCGGCCGTGCTCTTCGCCGACATGGTGGACGAGGCCGGGTTCCCGCCGGGGGTGTTCAACCTCGTCAACGGTGATGGCGCGGGGGTGGGCAACCAGTTGTCGGGGCATGACGGTGTCGACATGGTGTCCTTCACGGGCTCGTCGCGGGCCGGCAGGATCATCTCGAAGACCGCGGCCGACACGCTGAAGCGCGTGAGCCTCGAACTGGGCGGCAAGGGCGCCAACCTGATCTTCGCCGACGCCGACGAGAAGGCCGTCAAGCGCGGCGTGCTTCACTGCATGAACAATTCCGGGCAGTCCTGCAACGCGCCCACGCGGATGCTGGTGCAGCGCGAGGTCTACGAGCGGACCGTCGCCGAGGCCACCGAGATCGCCGGCAACATCGCCGTCGGCCCCGCCTCGGAGCCGGGGCGGCACATGGGCCCCGTGGTCAACGAGACGCAGTTCACCAAGATCCAGGACCTCATCCAGACCGGCATCGACGAGGGCGCGCGCCTGACCACCGGCGGCACCGGCCGGCCCGAGGGGTTCAACCGCGGCTTCTTCGTCAAGCCGACGGTGTTTGCCGATGTCACAAACGACATGACCATCGCGCAGGAGGAGATCTTCGGCCCGGTCCTGTCGATCATCCCCTTCGACGACGAGGACGAGGGCATCGCCATCGCCAACGACACGCCCTACGGGCTGACCAATTTCGTCCAGACGGGCGACCCGGCCCGGGCCAACCGGCTGGCCCGCGCCCTGCGCTCGGGCATGGTGGAGATGAACGGGCAGAGCCGCGGCGCCGGCGCCCCCTTCGGCGGCATGAAACAGTCGGGCAACGGGCGCGAGGGCGGCCCGTGGGGCATCGACGACTTCATCGAGGTCAAGTCCGTCTCGGGCTGGACGCCCGGCGCCTGACCGCCATGCGGGTCTGCGCCTTCATCCTGCACCTGCCCCGCGCCACGGCGCGGCGGCAGAACGCGCATGACCTGCTGGCCGCCTGCGGGGTCGAGGGGGAAGTATGGCCGGCGGTGGATGGCGGCGCCATGCCCGCCGCCGACCGCGACGCGCGCGTCGGCACGCGGCTGTTCGATCCCGCCTATCCCTTCACGCTCAAACCTGGCGAGATCGGCTGTTTCCTCGGCCACCGCGCGATCTGGGCCGAGCTGCAGACCCGCGACGCCGACGCGGCCCTCGTCATCGAGGACGACGCGGCGCTTGAACACGAGACGTTCGCGCAGGCCCTCGAGCTGGCCCGCGCGCATGTCGGCCGGCTGGGCTACATCCAGTTCCAGACGCGCGACTGCACCGGCAAACAGGCCCCGATCGACGCGGCGGGGCCCTGCCG
>NZ_JBKOTX010000277.1:0-5722 GCF_047086965.1 Roseovarius halophilus (ex Wu et al. 2025)
ACCGGATCGAGACCATCCGCGCGGATGGCAAGATCGATGGCGCGGACCCCTCAATCGCGGCGCTGACAGGCAATGTTGTGGTGCGATTTGTAGCTGGACAGGGCGCCGGGCAGCGCGGACGCCACCGGCGCACGCGCCACGCGGGCGGCCTGCGGCGCGATGGCATGGCCGAACAGGCCGCGCCCGTCCTTCAGGCGCAGCACGCGTTCCTCGGCGGGGCGGCCGCGCATCAGGTCGGGCAGATCATCGACCGAGATTTCGAGGAACGTGTCGATCGGGGCCCCGATCAGGGTGTCGCGCCGCCCCCGGCCCAGCAGGTCGATCACCGCGTGGGTCATCCCGACGATCCGCCCCGAGCCGTCCAGCGCGACCGCGGCCTCGGGATCGACCTCGAGAAACTCCGGCGACGACGAGAAACGCAGGACCCAGTCGCGCCGCGCCATCGCCATCAGGTTGGCCATTTCCACGCGGCGCGCCGAGGCTTTCACGAGGTTCATCGCGAGGTTCTGGCTGGACTTCGGCGAGGGCGACCGCAAAAGAGAGATGTCCAGCACGGCGGTCAACTGGCCGCGCGTGTCGTAGATCGGCGCGGCGGTACAGGAAAGGGGCGTGTGCGCGATGCCGAAATGGTCGCTCTGGTGGATGGTCACCGCCTCGCCCGTGACGAGGCAGGAGCCGACACCGCAGGTTCCGGCCAGATCCTCGGACCAGTCCGAACCCAGATACAGCCCGGCCTGGCGAAGATCGTCCTCGAATCGCGGATCGCCGAAGAAATCCACGCAAACGCCCTCTGCATCCGCCAGAAGCAGGACGTAGTTCTGCCCCGCCACCTGCCGGAACAGCGATTGCAGGCCCGAGCGCGCCGTCGCGATCAGGCGTTCGGATTGCTCACGATGCTGGCGCAATTCGGCATCCGTGACGATATGCGCGGGGTCGGCCCTTGCCGGGTCCATGCCATAGGTTTCGATGCAGCGGCGCCAGCTTTCCAGCACCATCGCGTCCCGGTCGACCGGGGGCGCGTCGCCGCTCAGCGCCCGGTCGATTTCCCTGACATGGGCCAGATCCGTCATGCCGTCCTCCCTCGGCCTGTGCCCATGCCATAGCACAGTTTCGGGATTTTCGCGATTCGCGGCTGACCGGGCGACCCCGGCAATCGCCGGGGAGGTTGCAACAGCGGTGAAACCGGACCGTCAGAAAGGGATGTCGTCGGCGGCCGTGACGTAGCGCGCGACGACCTTCTTGACGCCGGCCTTCTCGAAATCGACTTCCAGCTTGTCGCCCTCGATCGCCGTGATCGCGCCATAGCCGAATTTCTGGTGAAAGACGCGTTCGCCCACCATGTGGCTACTGATCGCCTGCGCGTCGATCACGCTGGCCTTTGATTCGCGCGGCTGGCTGACGGGGCGGTCGCCCGCGCGTGACTGCATCCGGCGCCATCCAGGCGAATTGTAGACGTTGGCCTCGGCGGCGCGAGTCTCGATACCGCTCTGCATCCCGGCCGCGCCGTAGCCCCCGCCATAGAGCCCCGGCGGCGTGAGCACCTCGACGTGGTCCTCCGGCAACTCGTCGATGAAACGCGACGGCATCTGGCTCTGCCATTGTCCGAAGACCCGGCGATTGCCGGCAAAGGATATGGTGCACAGCTCCTCGGCGCGGGTGATGCCCACATAGGCCAGCCGGCGCTCCTCTTCCACGCCCTTGAGCCCCTGTTCGTCCATCGAGCGCTGCGAGGGAAACAACCCGTCCTCCCAGCCGGGCAGGAAGACGGCGGGAAATTCCAGCCCCTTGGCGGCATGCAGGGTCATGATCGACACTTTCTCGCCCTGCTCGCCGGATTCGTTGTCCATGATCAGGCTGACATGTTCGAGGAACCCGCCGAGGTTCTCGAACCCCTCCAGCGCCTTGACCAGTTCCTTGAGGTTCTCGAGCCGCCCCGGCGCCTCGGGCGTCTTGTCGTTCTGCCACATGGTGGTGTAGCCCGATTCGTCGAGGATCATCTCGGCCAGTTCGACATGGCTGACCTCCGCGCCGCCCGCCAGTTTTCCCCAGCGGGAAAGATCGGTGACGAGTCGCGCCAGCGCGGTCGCGCCCTTTCCCTTGATCGCGCCCTGCTCCACCGCCCGCGCCGCGCCGTCAAGCAATGACAGCCCGTTGTCGCGCGCGGTGCGCTGGATGGTCTGCTGCGCCTTGTCGCCCAGCCCGCGTTTGGGGGTGTTCACGATCCGCTCGAAGGCGAGGTCATCCGACGGGCTGACCACCAGCCGGAAATAGGCCATCGCGTCGCGGATCTCCATGCGTTCGTAAAAACGCGGGCCGCCGATCACGCGGTAAGGCAGGCCGATGGTCAGGAACCGGTCCTCGAAGGCGCGCATCTGGTGGCTGGCCCGCACGAGGATAGCCATTTCATCAAGCCCGACGGGCCGCGCGCCGCGCGTGCCGGTCTGCATCGCCTCGATTTCCTCGCCGATCCAGCGCGCCTCCTCCTCGCCGTCCCAATGACCGATCAGGCGGACCTTCTCGCCCGCGTCGGCATCCGTCCAGAGCTCCTTGCCCAGTCGGCCCTTGTTCGCGGCGATCACGCCGCCCGCCGCGGCGAGGATATGCGGGGTGGAGCGGTAGTTCTGCTCCAGCCGGATCACCGTGGCGCCGGGAAAATCCTTCTCGAACCGCAGGATGTTGCCCACTTCGGCGCCGCGCCAGCCATAGATCGACTGGTCATCGTCGCCCACGCAGCAGATGTTCTTGTGCCCGCCCGCCAGCAGCCGCAGCCAAAGGTACTGCGCCACGTTGGTGTCCTGATACTCGTCGACGAGGATGTAGCGGAACCAGCGTTGATACTGCGCCAGCACGTCCTCGTGATTCTGGAAGATGGTGACCATGTGCAACAGCAGGTCGCCGAAATCGACGGCGTTCAGCTCCTTCAGCCGTGCCTGGTACTGGGCATAGAGCGCGGGCGCCTTGCCGTCATAGGCCGACGCCTCGGCGGCGGGGACGGCGCCGGGCGTCCACGCCCGGTTCTTCCACTGGTCGATGATGCCCGCCAGTTGCCGCGCGGGCCAGCGCTTGTCGTCGATGTTCGCGGCGCGCACCAGTTGCTTGAGCAGGCGTAGCTGATCATCGGAATCAAGGATCGTGAAATTCGATTTCAGGCCGACAAGCTCGGCATGGCGGCGCAGAAGCTTGACGCAGATGGAATGGAAGGTGCCCAGCCACGGCATCCCCTCGGCCGGTTCGCCCAGAAGCCGCCCCACGCGGTACTTCATCTCGCGGGCGGCCTTGTTGGTGAAGGTGACCGCCAGTATCTCGTTCGGGCGCGCCGCGCCGGTGTTCAGCAGGTGAACCAGCCGCGTGGTCAGCGCCTTGGTCTTGCCGGTGCCGGCCCCGGCCAGCATGAGAACCGGGCCGTCCAGCGCCTCGACCGCCGCGCGCTGCTCGGGGTTCAGATCGTCGAGATAGGGCATGGGCCGCGCTGCCATCGCCCGCGCGGCCAGCGAAGCGCCCTCGAACGCGTCGGATTCGTCAGAACTGCTCATGCGCCCAAGGTAGCGCGGGCGCGGCCGGAGTTAAAGCCGATGTTCCGGCATTGTTCCACGCTTTCGGCGCTGTTGATCGAAAAAGCCCCGGGCGCGGACGCCCGGGGCCTGTCTTCAAGGTGCCGACCGGAAGGAGAACATCAGCCCTTGGAGAATTCGGGATAGGCCTCCATCCCCAGCTCGGCCATGTCGAGGCCGTTGATCTCGGTCTCCTCGTCGACGCGGATGCCCATCGCGGCCTTGATGGCGAACCAGACCACGAGGCTGACCACGAAGGTGAAGACACCGTAGGCGATGATGCCCATCAGCTGCGTCGCGATGCTGGCGTCGCCGTAGAAGATCACGGCGATGGTGCCCCAGATCCCCGCGAAGAGGTGCACCGGGATGGCGCCGACGACGTCGTCGATCTTGAAGCGGTCCAGCATCGGCACGGTGAATACCACGATCACGCCACCCACGGCCCCGATCCAGAGCGCGCCGAAGAGCGTGGGCGCCAGCGGTTCGGCGGTGATCGACACCAGGCCGGCCAGTGCGCCGTTCAGCGTCATCGTCAGGTCGGGCTTCTTGTACATCACCTGCGTCAGGATCAGCGCGGTGACGGCCCCTGCCGCGGCGGCCATGTTGGTGTTGGCGAAGATGCGGCTGACATCCGAGACATCGCCCACCGTGCCCATGGCCAGCTGCGAGCCGCCGTTGAAGCCGAACCAGCCCAGCCACAGGATGAAGGTGCCCAGCGTGGCCAGCGCGAGGTTCGAACCCGGGATCGGGTTGACCTTGCCGTCCTTGTCGTACTTGCCCAGCCGCGGCCCCAGCACGATGGCGCCGGCCAGCGCGGCCCAGCCGCCGACCGAGTGCACGACGGTCGAGCCGGCGAAGTCCGAGAAGCCGGCTTCGGCCAGCCAGCCGCCGCCCCACTGCCAAGAGCCCGAGATCGGGTACATGACGCCGGTCAGCACGATCACGAAGATCAGGAAGGGCCACAGCTTGATCCGCTCGGCCAGCGCGCCCGACACGATCGAGGCAGTCGCGGCAACGAAGACAAGCTGGAAGAAGAAGTCCGACCCGATGGATGCGTAACCGAGCGCCGCGTCGGCCGCCCCCACGCCCACGGGGTCAAGCACGGTCGTCGAGAAGAAAGGCCCGACCCAGCCCGGCATGATCCAGCTATCGCCGGGATACATCAGGTTGAAGCCGATCAGCCAGTACATGATGGCGGCCAGCGAATAGAGCCCGATGTTCTTGGTCATCTGCATCGTGACGTTCTTGGACCGCACGAGCCCGCCTTCGAGCATCGCGAAGCCCGCCGCCATGAAGAAGACGAGAAAGCCCGCCATGCAGAACAGCAGGGTGGTCATGATGTAGGGGCCGATTTCGTCGAAGCCCGGGGCGGTGTCCTGCGCCAGCCCCATCTGCGGCAGCGCGGCCAGCGCGGCAGCCCCGAGGGCGATTTGAGTTACGCGTTTCATGTTCATTGTCCTTTCCCTTCGCGCACGTTCACAGCGCGCTTTCGTTGACATCGCCGGTGCGCACGCGCATCGCCTGCTGCAGCTCCAGCACGAAGATCTTGCCGTCACCGATCTTGCCGGTCCGGGCCGTCTTGGCGACGGTTTCGACAACGTCATCGGCGATGGCGTCCGCGACGGCGATTTCGAGCTTGATCTTGGGCACGAAATTCACGGCGTATTCCGCGCCCCGATACACTTCGGTGTGCCCGGACTGGGCGCCGAAGCCCTTGATTTCAGTGACCATCATGCCGCTCACGCCCAAGTCGGTGAGCGCCTCGCGCACCTCCTCGAGCTTGAACGGCTTAATTGTTGCGATGACAAGTTTCACATTCGCCCCTTTCGAGTTTCCCAGACAGGCTTGTTTTGCACTTGCAGAAAAATCGAGCGGGGGACGAACCGGAAGAATTGACGGCCGTTTTCAACATTTTCCCGCGCATATCAGCCTAATTTTTAATCCTTCGGCCTTATGTGCATAAAAATTAGCCGATTCAGAAATTCACGATCCGCTCTTGGCAAGGGGTCAACTTTTGGCGTAGCGCGCGATAAGGTCATCGAAACGACAGGGTCCGGGCAGGACGGGAATGAGCAGTAAAGGCCGGGGAAAATCCAGAGGCACGGCCGACCGCCGGCGCAGGGCCGCCCCCAAAAAGGCGGCGCCGCCCGCCCGCCGCCGCAAAACCGGGC
>NZ_JBKOTX010000278.1:0-5560 GCF_047086965.1 Roseovarius halophilus (ex Wu et al. 2025)
CTTTGAGACACATGGGACATGAGCACGAGGTGTGGTCCATCGCTGCCTCTCAGCGGGTGCAGTCCACGGCTTGCGCCGCACGCTTCACGAAAGGCCGCTATCAGGAAATCGCCCAAACTTTGCAAACTCCGCTCTCTGCGCACAGCCGACATTCTCGCCCTGCGCGGAATCGAGGGCGAAGCCCGCCGCGCATCACCGACGCGCCCCCACGCGGCGGCGATTTGGTGAGGCTGGGCACATCGCTCTGATCTCGTTCGGATATGGCTGACATAAAGTGCCCAGCCCCATCGTCGCTTCGTCACCGCGCGCGTCGGCAATGCGCGGCTTTATGCGACGTCTGCTCCATCCCGCAACAGGTCAACTACGGTGCCACTTTGCAAAGCCCCCTCCCTGCGCATGGTCGGCCTGCCGTGACGGCTGAACATCCGTCAATCAGGCCGCTCATGGAGCGGTCGCGTCTTCAAAAGGCGCAGCGCTCGGGGTCGCGTTCCCGTGCCAGCCGTACCTGTTGGTGTCATCGGCGCAAAGGGCGCGGTCTGTCTCGCCACCGCGCCCCGTTTCGACGAACGCGCCCCCGGAACGCGCACGTCATGCCCAGAGCGCGCGACATGACCGGCAGTCGGCCCGGAAGGGCGCGGCGGGCATCTCGGTGCGGTCGGCATCGCTTGCGGGCTGCAACCGGGGCACGCGGCGCGTCATATCCGATATCCAGTATCAGCATCGAACAGGCAAACCGCACCCGGCTTTACGGACAGGCGCAGCGGGCCGGTCTTGGCCGCGAATTCATTCCCGACATGCACGGTCACCGTATCCTGTCCGATTTTTCCGTGCAGCAGGCGATGGGCGCCGAGTTCTTCCACGATGTCCACCTGCATGGAGATGACGCCCTCCGGGTCGGGCAGGAAGTCCTCGGGCCGAACGCCCGCCACAACCTCGCCCTCATGCGCGGTTTCGCAGAGCGCGCCGCCGTTCAGGTACAGTTTCCCGGACTCGGCGCCGCTCCGCAGCAGGTTCATCGGGGGCGCGCCCATGAAGGCGGCGACAAAGGTGCTTGCCGGGTCGTGGTAGACCTCGGCCGGCGTGCCGATCTGCTCGATCCGGCCCGCATTCATGACGATGATACGGTCCGCCATGGTCATGGCCTCGACCTGGTCATGGGTGACATAGATCGAGGTGACGCCAAGCCTGCGTTGCAGGGCCTTGATCTCGATCCGCATCTGGTGGCGCAGCTTGGCGTCGAGATTGGACAGCGGCTCGTCGAACAGGAAAAGCGCCGGGTCGCGCACGATCGCGCGTCCCATGGCGACCCGCTGGCGTTGTCCGCCCGAAAGCTGGCTGGGTTTGCGGTCAAGATGGTCACTCAGGTTCAGAAGGGTCGCGGCCTCCGCCACCTTCCCGGCGATCTCGGTCTTGGATATGCCCCGATTCCTGAGCCCGTAGCCGATGTTCTTGCGCACGCTCATGTGCGGGTAGAGCGCGTAGTTCTGGAACACCATGGCGATGTCGCGGTCCGCCGGGTCGATCGCGTTCACGATGCGCCCCGCGATGGAAAGCTCGCCCGAGGTGATCTCTTCCAGCCCCGCGACCATGCGCAGAAGCGTGGATTTACCGCATCCCGACGGCCCGACGAGCACGGCAAATTCGCCTTGCTTGATATCGAAATCCGTCGGTTTCAGGGCCTCGACCCCGTTCGGGTAGGTCTTGCCGATGTTGTTGAAGCGAACCTGTGCCATTTTTCTTGCCTATTTGTCGGATTCTGTCAGGCCCTTGACGAACCAGCTCTGGAAAAACACGACCACCAGCACCGGGGGCACCACCGCGACCAGCGCCAGCACGTTCGAGCGGCCGAATTCGGGCACCACGGCGCCTTCGAGCACCTGAACGATCTGCTTGATGCCGCGCACCAGCGTGTACATGTCCTCGTCCGTGGTGATCATGGTGGGCCAGAGGTACTGGTTCCAGCCGTAGACGAACATGATGATGAACATCGCCGCGATCATCGTCTTGGAAAGCGGCACGAGGATATCGACGAAGAACTTGACCGGCCCCGCACCGTCGATGCGCGCGGCCTCTACCAACTCTTCGGGGACCGACCGGAAGAACTGCCGGAAAAAGAAGGTCGCCGTGGCCGAGGCGATCAGCGGGATGATCAGCCCTTGATAGGTGTTCAGCATGCCAAGCCGTTGCACCACTTCGTAGGAGGGCAGGATGCGCACCTCCAGCGGCAGCAGCAGCGTCGTGAAGATCAGCCAGAAGGCCAGCGTGGCAAAGCGCAGGCGGAAATAGACGATCGCGTAGGCGGCCGTCATGCCGATCACGATCTTGCCGACCGCGAAGCCGATGCCGAGGATGAAGCTGTTTTTCAGCATCGACAGGCCGGTGTTGTCCCCGGAAAAGCCCGAGGCCTGCAGCATCGCCTTTTGCAGGTTGTCGTCGAACTGGTCGCCGATCTTGAGCGACGGGCCGGTCTGGATGATCTCGGTATCCGGGATCGTTGTCATCTGCAGGATCATCAACAGCGGCAGCATCAAAAACAGGCTGCCCGCGATCAGGACAGCATGATCGGTGACGGTGGACAGTTTCGGTTTGCGCATGGCCCGGGCCTTTCAAGTGTAGTGAATGCGGCGTTCGAGCAGCCGGAACTGGAAGACCGTCAGCGCCAGCACGAGGACCATCAGGATCACCGATTGTGCCGAGCTGCCGCCGAGGTCATTGCCGCGGAACCCGTCGACGTAGACCTTGTAGACAAGCGTCATGGGGTTGTTGCCCGGCTCGCCCTTCACCACCGTGTCGACGATGCCGAAGGTCTCGAACAGCGCGTAGGTGATGTTGATGATCAGCAGGAAGAACCCGGTCGGCGCCAGCAGGGGAAAGGTCACGTCCCAGAAACGGCCCGAGGCCGAGCGGTTGTCGATCAGCGCCGCCTCGCGCACCGAGCGCGGGATCGACTGCAGCGCCGACAGGAAAAAGATGAAGTTCACCGGCACCTGCTTCCAGACCGAGGCCAGGATCATGGCGAAGGCGGTGTCATTGAAATTCACCCCGACCATGTAGGTATGGCCGAACAGCGCGAAGACCTCGGTCAACGGCCCCCAGCTCTGGTTGAACAGGATGACGGCGATGAAACCGGCAACCGGCGGGGCAACCGCGTAGACCCACATCAACAGCGTCCGATAGGTCTTGGCCCCGCGCAACACCTTGTCCGCCTTGACCGCCAGAAGCAGGGCAAGCGCCAGCGAAAAGACCGTCACCAGCAGCGTGAAGGTCAACGTGAAGGCAGCGACCCGGCGATATTCGGCACTGCCAAGCAGGTTCGTGTAATTGTCCAGGCCGACGAAGGTCGATCCGAATCCGAAGGGATCCTGCAGGTAGAACGACGAATGCAGCGCCACGATCGCCGGCCAGTAGAAGAAGATGCCGATGATGGCCAGTTGCGGCACCAGCAGCAGCACCGGCAGCCAGGGCGAGGAAAATCCAGCGCGTTTCATGAGGGGGTCTTTCCGATGAAGGTCGGGCGGCCATCGTTCGACAGCCGCCCGATCGGGGTGTTGCGACAGGGCTCAGCCCTGCGTCTTGGCAAAGCGCTCCAGCAGCTGGTTGGCTTCGGTCTCGATCGTCTGGAATGCCTCTTCGACCGTGGTCTCGCCTGTCAGGATGCGGCCGTACTCGCGGTTCATGACGTCACGGATCTGCACGTAGAAACCCATGCGGTAGCCGCGCGTGTGCTCGCCCGCGGGCAGGGAAAGCTGCTGGATGCCCACTTCGGCGGCCGGCATGCGGGCGTAGTGGCCGTCTTCCTCGGCCAGCTCGTAGGCGGCCTCGGTGATCGGGACGTACCCGGTCTCCTTGTGCCAGAAGTACTGGGTCTCGGGCGCGGTGAGGAACTCGAAGAACTTCGCGGTGGCCGCGTTCTCTTCGGCGGAATGGCCCGACATCGCGAACAGCGCCGCGCCGCCAATGAAGGTCTGCTTGGGCTCGGTCGTCACCGCTTCCCAGTAGGGCAGGTAGGTGGCCGAGAAATCGAAGCCGAGATCCTTCTGGGCCAGGCCGCCGAAGGAGCCGGAAGAGCCAAGCCAGATCGCGACCTTGCCTTCCTCGAAGGGGGTCTGGTTGTCGCCCCAGCCGGTGCCGTACCACTTGAAGAAGCCCTTGTCCTGCCAGTCGGTCACCGCGGAGAAGTGCGCCTTGATGGCGTCGTTGTTGACGAGGATCTCGGTGTCGTTGCCCTCGTAGCCGTTGTCGTTGGTGGCGAACGGCAGGTTGTGGCGTGACATGAAGTTCTCGGTGAAGATCCACGGCAGGTGCGATTGCGCCAGCGGGATATAGCCTTCCGCCTTCAGGGCGGGGGCGGTCGTCGACTGGAATTCCTCCCAGGTTTCCGGCGGCTCGACACCGGCCGCGTCCAACGCGTCCTCGTTGTAGTACATGATCGGCGAGGACGAATTGAACGGCATCCCGATCATCTTGCCGTCGCTGTCGGCGTAGAAATAGCGCACGCCCGAGATGTAGTCCTCGATGTCGAAGTCCACGCCATTGTCGGCCAGCAGGTCCTGCACCGGCACGGTCGCGCCCTCGGCCCCGATGACAGTGGCTGCACCGGCGTCGAACACCTGCATGATGTTGGGCTGCTCGCCCGCGCGGAAGGCGGCGATCCCGGCGGTCAGGGTTTCCTCATACGTGCCCTTGAAGACCGGGGTCAGCACGACCTCGTCCTGAGAGGCGTTGAAATCCTCGGCAATCGCGTTGACGGTTTCGCCAAGTGCACCGCCCATGGCGTGCCAGAGATCGATTTCCGTCTGTGCCGTGGCCGCCGTTGTCATCGCCATTCCGGCGACGACGCTGGTGAGTGTGATACGGGACATTCCTGTTCCTTCCATTGAACATATCCGAGTGGTCGGGATGGCGTTGGTGCAGCGCGGGAAAGGAGGATTGCTGTTGTCGATTCCTGAGAACAAGGACATGCCGCGTCACCAGCAGGCCAACCAAACCCATTGCATGGTGTCCCGATGGACGAGGCACGTAATGCTATTTTGAAAGTCATGCGAAGGTTTTATGACGGCAGGAACCATCCAGTGGCCGACACTGCGGAATTTTGTGGTTCGACATACGATGGCTGTGACGGGGTGGCTCTTCCCTCGACTGTTTCTTGAGGCCTTCCCGCGTTGTTGCCACATCCCCCATGCCGCCTTCCGAGGCGACCGAGGGGGGCGAACCGCCGAACGTGTCCGCTTCAAACTGCCTATCGCCCCATGCCCCGTCTGGCACGCAGGTCCGCTCGGGGCCGTTGCCAGCTGCACTTTTCAGCGTCACCGCCCGCACCGCGATCGCCATTGCCGCGCAGGTCGCCGAGGTGCCGGTCTCGATCTTCGACCGCTTCGCGCCTGCCGGGGGCTGATGCTGGACGCGCTTTGCGCCGTGGGGCGGCACACCCGGCCATTCTCACGGGCAGGCCAGGGCTCTCGGGGGCGTCCGTCGCGTCGGGCGCGCCGAGGTCGAATAGAGCTCGGAGTGGATTTCCTTGAGCGCGATGGCATCGGCCACGCGGTAGGTCGTGCCGGGG
>NZ_JBKOTX010000279.1:0-5547 GCF_047086965.1 Roseovarius halophilus (ex Wu et al. 2025)
CCTTGGTCTCGCCACGTTCCAGCGTCAGCGACACGCCCTTGAGGATCTTCTTCGGGCGCGGGCCGTTTCGTCCGCCAGAAGGTCGCGCAACGCCGTGGCGAAGCTGCGGGCGTCGTCGGGCGGCACGAGCACCCCCGCGTCCCGGGGCACGGTGCCGGGCACGGCGCCCGCGGTGGTCGAAACGATGGGCAGGCCGTGGACGAGCGCCTCGTCGAAGACCATGCCGTAGCCCTCGTGCCGGGTCGCCAGCGCGAACACGCAGGCCCGTTGATACAACTGGTCGAGTTCCGCCCGGCCGATCCGTCCTGCCAGCCGCACACGGCCGGCGAGCCCGGCGGCCTCGATCCGACGCGAAAGGGCGGCGTCGTGTCCCGGCGCCCAGGGCGCGCCGACGATGACGGCGCGCCAGTCGAGATCGACAAGCTGTTCAAGCGCCGAGATCAGGATGTCGTGCCCCTTGCGCGGGTGCAGGAGGCCGACCGACAGGATCAGCGGCGGGTCGTCCTGCTCCGGCGGCGCCTGTGCCGGGGCGGGTTCGGGTCTGCCCGGCCGGATCACCGTCACCCGCGCGGGATCGACGCCGTAACCAGATGCCAGCGCATCGCGGGTATGCGGGCTGGGGACAAGCACGTGAACGGCGCGTTCGAGGTTGGCGCGTTCCATCGCCCGCAGGCTGCGCGCCGTGTGCGCCGAGAGCCCGCTTTCGTCAGCGAGCGGGTGATGGACCAGCGCCACGACAGGGGCGCGAAGCCTGTCCAGCGCCGCTGTTTCCAGCGCGCCGAAGGCAAGACCGTCCACGAGCAGCGCGCGGTCCGGGGGCACCTGTTCAAGGGCCGCCAGCGCTTCGGCCATTCCGGCGGCGGACGGGAACGGGAAGCCGCCGGGCAAGGGGACGAGCGACACCTCCATGCCGGTGCCGCGCAGTGCCCGCAAAAGGTGCCTGTCATAGCGGTATCCGCCCGTCGGGGCCGAGATGTCGCCGGGCACGGCGAAGGCCGCGGCTTTGTGATCCGACATTGCTTGCCTCGTGATCGTTTGGCTTTGGAAACGGGATAGCGCCATGACGCGACAAGGCAATGCCTGCCCCGGCGCGGCGGTGTCGGCCGGACATGCCTGCGGGCCGCCCGCGGGAGAAATTCTGTCTTGGCCGGCAGCCACTGGCCGCCGTCACGTGACATTGCCGCCACGCGCCCTATGTAAAAGGGGCGATAGCAATATGCGAAGCGCCATGACGCGAACCGCTCTCTGGAAACAGGCCGTTCTGGCGGCGTTCATGATGGCCCTCGCCGCGGCGGCATGGGCCTTCCGGGGCGACATCACGGCGCTCTGGTCCGAGCCGGGCCCGCCTGAGACTGCGACCGCGGCGGCCGACGCACCCGGCGTTCCCGTGTTCACCGCCGAGGTGGCAGACCGGTCCGACGACCTGACCTTCAGCGCGATCGGCACCGGGTTCGCCCGCCGTTCCGTCACGCTGCGGGCGCCGTCCAGCGGGCGTATCACGCAATTGAGCATCGACCCGGGCCGCACGTTCGCGGCGGGCGATACTCTCATGCGCCTGGATGACACCGACGAGAAGCTGGCGGTCGCGCTGGCGGAGGCGCGGCTGGCGCGCGCGTCCTCGGAGCGGGACAGGTACCGCCGGCTGCAAGACAGCGGCGCCGCGGCTGTGTCGCGGTTCGAGGAGGTCGAGACGGCGCACAGGGTTGCCGAGATCGAGCTTGAAAAGGCGCGGGCGGAACTGGCCGACCGCCACTTGCTGGCCCCGTTCGACGGCGTGCCGGGGATCGCGCAGGTGGAGGTCGGCGATCGCGTCAGCGCCGAGGACGAGATTGCCAGTTACGACGACCGCCGCGAACTGCTGGTGGAGTTCGACCTGCCCGAGACGCTGTTGTCGCGGGTCGAGGTCGGGCTGGACGTCACCGCGACCACCCCCGCCGTGGAGGGGCGTCGTTTCGAGGGGCGCGTCACCGCGATCGACAGCCGGGTGAACCGGACGACCCGTACCGCGCGGGTGCGGGCGGCGGTCGCGAACGAGGCCGATGTGCTGCGTCCGGGGGCCTCTTTTTCGGTCACGCTGGAGCTGCCCGGCCCCGTGCACCCGTCGGTTCCCGAACTGGCGCTGCAATTCTCCCGCGGTGCGCTGCATGTCTGGCGCGTGGTTGACGGGACGGTCGAGAAGGTCGAGTTGCGCCTCGTGCGTCGCCGCGCGGGGCTGGTCATCGTTGACGGGCCGCTGGCCGCGGGCGATCACGTGGTGGTCGAGGGTACGCAACGGCTGCGCCCGGGCGTGGCCGTGAACGTGCTGAACGCGCCGGCCGGGGGCAGTTCATGAATTTCCCGGGACAGGGGCTCAGCGGGCTGAGCGTGCGCCGGCCGTATCTGGCGGCGGTGATGAGCCTGTTGATCGTGATCGCGGGGATCGGCGCGCTTTTCGGTGTCGAAGTCCGCGAGTTGCCGGATATCGACAGCCCCGTCGTGTCGGTGCGGGCCAATTATCCGGGCGCGTCGCCGACCACGGTGGATGCCGAGCTGTCCTCGGTCGTGGAAGGGGCGATCGCGCTGGTATCCGAGGTGGAGGAGATCAGCACCGCGTCCGAGGAGGGCAATTTCAGGATGCGGGTCGAATTCGGCCCCGATCGCGACTTGACGAGTGCGGCCAATGACGTGCGCGAAGCGGTGGCGCGGATAGAGACGCGCCTACCCGACGGGGTCGAGGACCTTTTCGTCGTCAAGTCCGAAGCGGACGCGTCCCCCGTGCTGGACGTGGCCGTCTGGAGCGACGCGCGTGCCATCGACGAGCTGACCCGGCTGGTCGATGATTCCATCGCGCCCGAGTTCACCGCGGTGCCGGGAGTTGCCGAGGTTGTCCTGTTCGGGGATCGCGAGCGCGTCCTGCGCGTCGAGGTGCGGCCCGACAGGCTGGCCGCCTTCGGCCTGTCCATCGGGGAGGTGGCCGAGGTGCTGCGCGCGGCGCAGTTCGACGTGCCGGTTGGCAGTTTCTCGAGCGGGGAGCAGGAGGTGCTTGTGCGGGCTGACGCCACCGTGGCCGAGCCGCGGCGCATCGAGGCGCTGATGCTGCGTGACCCGGTGCGCCTTGGCGACGTGGCGGATGTCTATTTCGGCATGGCCACCCCGCAAAGCATCGCGCGGCTGGACGGGCGGATGATCGTCAGCCTCGGGGTGGTGCGGCAGGCGCAGTCCAACACCGTGCGCATCTCGAACGAGGTTCACGAGGCGATCGACCGGCTGAAGCAGCGCTACCCGGACCTGGGGTTCCAGGTGACGAGCGACAGCGCGGTGTTCATCGAGGGGGCCATCATCGAGGTGCTCAAGACACTGGGCGCGGCGCTTTGCATCGTGATCGCGGTGATCTGGGTGTTCTTCGGCCGCCTGAGCGCGACGCTGATCCCCTCGGTGGCCATTCCCATCGCGCTGACGGGGTCGCTGGCTGGTATCTGGCTGATGGGGTTCTCGATCAACCTCGTGACCTTGCTGGCGCTGGTGCTGGCAACCGGGCTGGTGGTGGATGACGCGATCGTCGTGACCGAGAACATACAGCGCCGCCGGCAGGAGGGGGCCGGGCGCCGCGCGGCGGCCGTGCTCGGGTCGGGGCAGGTCTTTTTCGCCGTCATTGCCACGACGCTCACGCTCATCGCGGTTTTCATCCCCATTTCGTTCCTGCCCGGTGACGCGGGCCGGCTTTTCACCGAATTCGGGTTCGTGCTGGCGGCGACGGTGGCGATCTCGTCCTTCGTGGCGCTTACCATGTGTCCGATGCTGGCGGCGCAGACCGACGGGCTGGGCCGGCACGGCGGCATCTTTTCCCGTCCCGGGCGCGCGCTGGCGCGTTTCTACGCCGTCCTGATCGGTCCGCTGATCCGCGCGCCGCTGGTGACGGTGACGGGGGCGATCCTGCTGGCGGGCAGTGCCGTTCTGGTTTACGACCGGCTGGGCGAGGAACTGGTGCCCGAGGAGGATCGCGGGCAGTTCGCCGTATGGCTGCAGGGGCCGGACGGGACGGGGCTGGATTATACCGACAGGCAAGTGGTCCAGGTCGAGGAGATATTGCAACCCTACGTGGATCAGGGCGTGGCCACCGGCCTCTATTCGATCACGGGGCGGTACGACCTCAACCGCGGGCAGACGATCGTGCGGCTCATCCCGTGGGACGAGCGCGAGATCAGCCAATCCGAGATCGAGGCCGCCATCGCCGACGATCTGGCCAGCATCCCGGGCGCGCGGGCCAGCAGTTGGTCGGGCAACAGCCTTGGCCTGCGCGGTGGCTCGGGCGGCGGGCTGAGCATTGGCCTGACCGGGCCCAGCTATCCCGATATCGCGCAGGCCGCGGACGCGTTCGCGCAGGACATGGCCGAGGTGCCGGGGCTGTCCGGCATCAGGGTGAATTACCAGGCCACGCAGCCGCAACTGAGCATCGGCGTCGACCGGGAGCGCGCGGCGGATCTGGGCGTGCCGATGAGCGCGCTGTCCAGCGCGTTGCGCGCGCTCATCGACGAGGACGAGGTGGCGGAGCTGACCATCGGCGACGAGCCGGTGCCGATCATGCTGCAATCGGCCGCCGGCGCGGTGCGTGACCCGGCGGACCTGATGAACCTGAACGTGCGCTCGCGCGATGGCGATCTGGTGCCGCTGAGCCAGATCGTCACCTTCGATGAAACCGGCGTTGCCGCCGAGCTGGACCGTCACGCGCAGCGCCGTGCCATCGAGATCGACGCGCGCGTCGCGCAGGAGGTGACCCTGCGCGAGGTGGTGGACGACGTGCGGGCGCTGGCGCAGGACCGGTTGCCGGCGGATATCGGCCTGATTTTCCTCGACGAGGCAGCGTCGCTGGAGGAAACCTCGGCGGCGCTGGCCGCGACCTACGTGATCGCGTTGCTGGTGGTGTTCCTCGTCTTGCTGGCGCAGTTCGAGAGTCTGACAAGCGCCGTCGTGGTAATGACGACGGTTCCGTTCGGCGTTTGCGCCGCGATCTATGCGCTGATGCTGACGGGCACCACGATCAACATATTCAGCCAGATCGGCGTGCTGATGCTGATCGGGGTGATGGCCAAGAACGGGATCCTGCTGGTGGAATTCGCCAATCAGTTGCGCGATCAGGGCAGAACGGTGATCGAGGCCGCCCACGAAGCCGCGCAGGCCCGGCTGCGGCCCATCGCCATGACGCTGATCAGCACGGTGATGTCGGGCCTGCCGCTGGTGCTCGGGTCGGGGCCGGGGGCCGAATCGCGTGCCGCCATCGGCTGGGTCATCGTAGGCGGGCTGGGCATGGCGGCGGTCTTCACGCTTTTCCTGACGCCCGCCGCCTACGCCCTGCTCAGCGGCTTCACCAAGCCGCGCGCGGCCAGCGCAGAGGCGCTGGAGCAGGAACTGCGGGCGCAGGGCAAGCCCGGATAAGCCCCGTGCGCGGCACGCGCCGTGGGTGTGCCGCGGCCCGCCGCGGTGGCGGGGGGGGCCGGGGCAACTACCACGTGGGATTTCATCTTCGCACCAATTTATAGTAGCATTAGGCGATCTAGCGCCTCAGCGCCC
>NZ_JBKOTX010000280.1:0-5361 GCF_047086965.1 Roseovarius halophilus (ex Wu et al. 2025)
CCAGCCGGATCGGCCCCGCGACCAGGCCCGCCGCATGGGCCACGGCCCGGCCCGCCTGCGCCGCGATCCCTGCAAGCCGGGCCTCGGGGGCAAGTGGATAACTGGGCAGGGCTACGGCCCATCCCAGCGCCAGCGGTCCGGCCGCCAGGTGCGACCACGTGGATTTGTCGAAGGCGCGCCAGTAGCCGCCGTGCACAAAGACCACCAGCCCGCGCGCCGCGGCATCGGGCGTGAAGAGGTCCAGCCGCGCGCGTGACCCCGCGCCGTAGGCGATGTCGCACCGGCCGCGGGCCTGGGCGCGAAAGGCCTCTGCCGCCGCCTGCCAGCGCGGCGTGTAATCCTCGGCCCCCACGATATAGTCGCCGTTGGCGAAGGCGTCTTCCCAGTCGATGCCGCTGTCGTCCGCCATGCGTTCCCCCCAAGTCGGGCGCAGCCTGCGCCGCGCCGCCGCCCCTGTCCAGACCTTCGCGTGTTTCCATCCGCGCGCGATCTTGCTACCCCCGTGTCGAACCACAGCCGGAGACAAGCGATATGGGCGTGCCCCTGCCGAGAAAAGACCTCTTCGAGATCCCGCCGGGGGTCATCTACCTTGACGGCAACTCGCTTGGCGTGCTGCCCAAGGGTGCCGCGGCCCGCGCGACACGGGTCATCGAAGAGGACTGGGGGCAGGCGCTGATCCGGGCCTGGAACAGCGCGGGCTGGATGGACCTGTCGCGCGTGGTGGGCGACGAGATCGCCGCGCTGATCGGCGCGCCCGCCGGGTCGGTCGCCACGGGCGATACCCTGTCGATCAAGGTCTACCAGGCGCTGGACGCGGCGCTCAAGATGCGGCCTGACCGCCGGGTGATCCTGTCGGACAGCGGCAATTTCCCGTCCGACCTCTACATGGCGCAGGGGCTGATCGGCACCATCGGCAAGGGTCACGACCTGCGCACCCCCGACCCGGAGGCGGTCGAGGCGGCCATCACCGAGGAGGTTGCCGTGGTCATGCTGACCCAGGTGGATTATCGCACGGGGCGACTTCACGACATGGACCGGATCACCCGGGCTGCCCATGCGGCCGGCGCGGTGATGATCTGGGATCTCGCGCATAGCGCCGGGGCGATGGACCTGGACATTGCCGGATCGAATGCGGACTTCGCAGTGGGCTGCACCTACAAGTATCTCAACGGCGGGCCCGGCGCGCCCGCCTTCATTTATGCCCGCCCCGATCTGGTGGGCGGGATCGACCCGGCACTGGCGGGCTGGCTGGGCCATGCCGCGCCCTTCGCCATGGAGCCCGCCTATCGCCCCGCCATGGCCACCGAACGGCTGCGCGTGGGCACGCCCCCGGTGCTGCAACTGGCGGTGCTGCAAGAGGCGCTGCGCGTCTGGGAGGGGGTCGACATGGCCGATTTGCGCGCGGCCTCGCAGCGGCTGGGCGATCTCTTCATCGCCGAGGTCGAGGCGCGCTGCCCCGCGCTGACCCTCGCCTCGCCGCGGGATGCGGAGGAACGGGGCAGTCAGGTCTCTTTCGCCTTCGAGAACGGTTATGTGGCCATGCAGGCGCTGATCGATCGGGGCGTGATCGGCGATTTCCGCGCACCGGACATCATGCGGTTCGGCTTCACGCCGCTTTACCTGGACGAGGGCGACGTGATCGCCGCGGCCGAGACGCTTCAGGACGTGCTGGAAACCGGGGCCTGGCAAGACCCGAGATACCAGGCGCGCGGCCGCGTGACCTGATCGCGGCCACGGGGCCTTGCCAATGCGGCGGCGCGCGGTGATCCTGTCGGGCAAAGAGGAGGACGGATGCGCCGGATCGCGATTCTGCTGGGGCTCTGGGCCGGAATGGCCGGGGCCGAGGGCCTGCCCGACCCGCTGAGGGATGCGGATTTCCCGCCCGTGGACATGGACGAGGCCCGGTTGGGCCAGCTGCTTTTCTACGACCCCATTCTGTCGGGCAACAAGGAGGTCTCCTGCGCGACCTGCCATCACCCGCGCCTTGGCACTTCGGACGGGCTGAGCCTTGGCATCGGGGACGGCGGCGCGGGCCTTGGCCCCGACCGGGTGGCCGACCCCGACAACCTGCCCGAGCAGCGTGTGCCGCGCAATGCGCCGGGCCTGTTCAACCTCGGGGCGCGGCAGGTTCGGGTCCTTTTCCACGATGGTCGGATCGAGCGCGACGAGACCCGCGCCTCGGGCTTTCGAACGCCCATGGGCCCCGAGATGGAACAGGGCTTCGACGGGCTGCTGTCGGCGCAGACCATGTTTCCGGTGCTCTCGGCCGACGAGATGGCGGGGCACTACGGCGAGAACGCCATTTCCAAGGCCGTGCGCACCGGGCGCATCACCGGGCCGGGCGGCGCCTGGGACCTGCTGGCGCGGCGCGTGGCGGCGCTGCCCGAGTACCGGCGCCGCTTTGCTCAGGTTTATGGCCTCGCGCCCGAAGAGATCCATTTCACCGACATCTCCAACGCCATCGCGGTTTTCATGGCGCAGGAGTGGCGTTCGGATACCGCGCCGTTCGATGCCTACCTGCGCGGGCAGGGGGCCTTGCCCGACCCGGCCATGGCCGGGCTGCGGCTGTTCTACGGTGACGCGGGCTGCGCCGATTGCCACAGCGGCCCGATGCTGACCGACCAGCGGTTTCACGCCATGGGCGATGTGCAGATCGGGCCGGGCAAGGCGACAAGTTTCGAGAGCCACGCGCGCGACACGGGGCGGATGCGGGTGACCGGCGATCCCGACAACGCCCATGCCTTTCGCACGCCGTCGCTGCGCAACGTCGCGCTGACCGCGCCCTATGGCCATGCCGGGGCCTATGCCGACCTGGCCGCCTACCTGCGTCACCACGCCGATCCGGTGGCGGGGCTGGAGGACTATGACAGGGATCAGGCGGTGCTGCCGGAGCTGGGGGTCGAGGACTGGCGCATTCTGGAAGACCCCGCCGAGGTTGCCGCCATCGCCGGGGCCGTCTCGCGCGCGCCGCTGGACCTGAAGCAGGCGGATGTCGCGGCGCTCGTCGCCTTTCTCGAGTCTCTGACCGATCCGGTGGCCCTGTCCGGGCGGCTTGGCGTGCCCGACACCGTGCCCAGCGGCCTGCCGGTGGCGCAACCGCTCAGCGCTGCAGCGTCACCTGTCGATTGACGCCCGCGGGCGCGTGGTGCGTGCGGCTGCCGTCGGGCCAGGTCACCGTGATCTCGACCGCCGCCACCGCCCCCAGACCGAAGTGCAAGGGTCCGGCCACGCCGCCCGCGTGTCCGCCGCCGATGCTGACCTCCTGTTCCTCCGACCAGTCCGCGCCCGCGACCCGAACCCTCGCGCCCACGGCGCGCGCATTGCTGCCGTTCTGGCGCAGCGTAACCTCCAGCCAGTTGCCTGTCTGCGGCGTGACATTGCGGTAAAGCTCGGCCCCGGCGCGTCGGTTGACCACCACCAGGTCCAGCCGCCCGTCACCGTCGAGATCGGCCATCGCCGCCCCACGGCTGCGCGCGGGGCTGGCCACGCCGGCGGCAACCGAGCGTTCTGCGAAACTGCCGTCGGCCTGTTGCATCAGCAGCGAATTGGGGTCTTCCATCGCCATGCCGGGCATCTGGTCCACGTTGCCCTTGGCGATGAAGAGATCCGCGCGCCCGTCGTTGTCGACGTCGCCGAACTGGGCGTGCCAGCCGGTCGAGGGGCGCCCGTCCTCGCCCGTATGCGGGCGGTGGGCCGTGGTGCCCATCTCGAAGGGGGCGCTGACATAGCCGCCATCGCGCGCCAGCCGCAGGTTCTGATCGCCCATGGAGGTCAGCATGACCTCGTCGCGCCCGTCATCGTCCAGGTCGCGCGCGGCGATCCCCATGCCCCAGAGCATGGGCGGATCGTAGCCGTCCTGCGGGCCCAGAAAGCGCTGCTCGGCGATATCCCAAAGCTGCTCGGCCCCGTCGCGGACATAGTAGTGCCGGTCGTTGGACAGGCGCAGCGTCAGTTGCCCGCGTGCATCCTGCGCGGCCAGCATGGACAGCGGGCAATACCCGGGGGTCAGTGCCTGCGCGTCCCAACCCTCGGGGCTGGGCGTCAGGATCGCGTTTGCGTCACAGGCGCCGAATGGTCCGTCGGGATCGGCGCGGTCCACGTAATTGCCCACGGCCAGCGTCGGCCGCATGGCGCCCGGCGCCCACCAGGCGGTAAAGGCGGTGGTCCAGCCGTCGCCCCCCTCGGGCAGGCCCAGGGCCTCGGTCGCCACTTCGAATCGGCAGTCGCCGAGCCCGCGCAGGGCGACATTCGGCCCTGCGCGCATCACGAAGAGGTCAAGCGTACCGTCCGCGTCCAGGTCGACGGGATAGGCCCCGGTCACCCCGGTCAGCGCGCCGGCGGGGCCGGGCAGGGGCTGCGGCGCGAAATCCATCCCGCCGCGGTTCACCATCAGCTGTGTGGGTTTCTCTCCACCGGCCAGGACCAGATCCGGGCGGGCATCTGCGTTACAATCCATGACCGAGACACCGCCGCCCACGAAATGCTCCCACCCCCCGGTATAGACATGATCGGCAACCGGGCCGGGGACGGGGTCAAAGCGCGGCCCGGCCGCCAGAGGAGAGGCGGTCAGCAGGGCCAGCAAGACGATTGAGCGCCTCACGAGGCCGCCTCGCCCAGCAGGCGGTCTGTCTCGACCGAGAGCGCCAGCGCCGTCGCGCCGCGCGCCCAGACCAGATCGCCCCAGGCGTGGATCTCGACCCGGGCGGGGGCGCGCTTGTCGTCCAGGGCCTGGGCGGTCATCTCGGCCAGCACTTCCTCGGCATAGAGGTAGTCATAGCGCATCCGTGCTCCCGACAGGATGATGAGTTCGGGATCGAACAGCTGCACCACATTGGCCAACCCCAGCGAAAGATAGCGCCCCGCCCGCCGAAAGATCGTGGCGGCGGCGCGGTTGCCCGCCTTGGCCTCGTCGAACAGCCGGTCAAGCAGGTCGCCCGGGGCCACTTGCGCCGTGCTGCCGGGGGGCAGCGCTGTAGCGGCCTCGCGCAGCAGCGCATAGTCGGCGACATAGGCCTCCAGGCAGCCGCGCCGCCCGCAGCGGCACAGGGCGCCATCCAGTTGCACCTTGGTATGGCCCAGCTCCAGCCCCATGCCGCGCGCCCCGCGATACAGCCGGTTGCCAAGCACCAGCCCCATGCCAACGCCCTGTTCGATGGTGACCACCGCGAAGTCGGCCTTGCACCGCCCCGCGCCGAACCACAGTTCGGCCAGGGTCAGCATGTTGACGTCATTGTCCAGATGCACCGGCAGGCCCAGGCGGGCCTCCAGCGCGGCCTTCAGCGGTGCGCCGCGCCGGGCCAGGAAGGGCGACCAGGCCACCGTGCCTTGCGCGTGTTCGACCAGCCCGGCCAGGCCGACCCC
>NZ_JBKOTX010000281.1:0-5358 GCF_047086965.1 Roseovarius halophilus (ex Wu et al. 2025)
CCCGACCTGCAGCGGCGGATCCTCCGGCGCGGTGCCGAGCGTGTCCTGCGCAAGCAGCGCCGCCCCGTTCAGGAAGTTGGCGCCGCCGGTTTCCTGCGCCCGGGCCCGTTTCGCATGACGAATGTTTCGGAATCGATGCGCATGTTCTATATGAAGGCGCATCTGACGACAGGACCGCGCGACCATGACCGATACCGCCCCCATCACACAGGACGTTCTGACGATCCCCCGCAAGCTGCCGGAAGGGCGCACGAACCTTGTCGGGCTGACCCGCGAGGCGCTGCGCGAGGCGCTGATCGCGGCCGGCACGCCCGAGAAACAGGCGCGGATGCGGACGGGCCAGATATGGCAGTGGATCTACTGGTGGGGCGTGCGCGATTTCGACGAGATGACCAACCTGTCGAAAGCCTACCGCAAGCAACTGGCCGAGAATTTCGTCATCGAGATCCCCGAGATGGTGAGCCGGCAGGTCAGCGCGGACGGTACGCGCAAGTACCTTGCCCGCATCGCGGGGGGCCACGAGGTGGAGGTGGTCTATATCCCCGAGGAAGACCGCGGCACGCTGTGCATTTCCAGCCAGGTCGGGTGCACGCTGACCTGTTCGTTCTGTCACACCGGCACGCAGAAACTGGTGCGCAACCTGACCGCGGCCGAGATTATCGGGCAGGTGATGATGGCCCGCGACGATCTGGGTGAATGGCCCCGCCGCGGCGAGGCGATGGGCGAGCGGCCGCGGCTGCTGTCGAACATCGTGCTGATGGGCATGGGCGAGCCGCTGTACAATTTCGACAATGTCCGGGACGCGATGAAGATCGCGATGGACGGCGAGGGGATCAGCCTCAGCCGTCGCCGCATCACCCTGTCCACCAGCGGGATCGTGCCCGAGATCGCCAAGACCGCCGAGGAGATCGGCTGCATGTTGGCGGTATCGTTCCACGCCACCACCGACGAGGTGCGCGACAGGCTGGTGCCGATCAACCGGAAATGGAACATCGCGACGCTGTTGGAGGCGCTGCGGGAGTATCCGAAACTGTCCAATTCCGAGCGGATCACCTTCGAATACGTGATGCTGAAGGATGTCAACGACAGTGACGAGGATGCGCGGCGGCTGGTGAAACTGATTTCCGGCATCCCGGCCAAGATCAACTTGATTCCCTTCAACGAGTGGCCCGGCGCCCCGCATCAGCGCAGCGACTGGGAGCGGATCGAGCGCTTCGCCGACATCGTGCACAAGGCGGGCTATGCCAGCCCCATACGCACGCCGCGGGGCGAGGATATCATGGCCGCCTGCGGGCAGCTCAAATCCGCGACGGAGCGCGCGCGCAAATCCCGCAAGCAGATCGAGGCGGAAACGCGCGGGGGCTGACGGGCGCGGCGCGTGGTTTGGCGCTTTGACACCGGCGGGGTGTGCCGTAAGATCGCCGTGCGGCGCGCAACAGCCGGAGCCACCCGATGCCGAAAACCGAGTTTTCCCCGCTTCCGCAGCCGTTGAACGCCGACGGCGCGGCGCGTCGTGTCGGGGTCGAGATCGAGCTTGGCGGGTTGAGCGAGGCGGAAGTCGCGCAAGTCTGCAGCGACGTTCTGGGCGGGCAGGCCGCACAGGGTGACGGCCCGTTCTGGACGGTGACCGGCAGCCGAATCGGCAAGATCGAGATCTACCTCGACACGGCGTTGCGCAAGGCCGCGCAGAGCAAGCTGCGCGATCTCGCGCTGGACCTCGGGCGCGAGGTCGTGCCGGTCGAGATCGTGACCGAACCGCTGGACATGGACGGCTTGCGCGCGCTTGACGGGCTCAACACCGCCCTGCGCGAGGCGGGGGCGTTGGGCAGCCGGGCCGGCTGGGTCTATGGCTTCGGGATCCACCTGAATGTCGAGATCGCGTCGGCCGTGCCGGGCGACGTGATCCGCCCGCTTCTGGCCTATGCGCTGATCGAGGACTGGTTGCGGACCGCCAACCCGATCGACGACTCGCGGCGGCTGCTGCCGTTCACCGACCCGTATCCGACGGAACTGGTGCGCGCGTTGATCGAGGCCGGGCCGGATGCCGCGCTGCGCGAGGTGATCGCGCTATACCTGCATCATTCGCCGACCCGGAACCGCGGGCTGGACATGCTGCCCGTCTTTGCCCACCTGGCGCCCGACGCCGTGGAAGGGGCGCTGACCGAGGCGACATCGGCGCGGCCCGCCTTTCATTTCCGGTTGCCCGATTGCCTGATCGACGATGCGGGCTGGTCCATCGCGCAGGAATGGCAGCGTTGGGTCACGGTGGAGCGGGTGGCGGCCGATGCCGCGCTTCTGGCGCGGCTCGCGGCGGCGTGGGAGGATGATCACGGCCTCGTGACGCTGTCGCGGTCAAGCTGGGCGGCCCGCTGCGGCGCGATCCTGCGCGAGGCGGGGCTGGACGAGGCCGGGTGAGCGCGGTCGGCGGGGCCGGGGCCCCGCCGCGCGCTTTCATCAGTTTGGTTCCAGCTCGTCGGCAGGCATGTCCCGGATCCGCGCCCATCTCTTGTCAGCCTGCTTGATATGGCCGGGAACGTCGGACAGCCATTTTTTCTGCGGACCCTCGGCCGTGTTCAAATACAACGTGCCGTCCACGACGCGGAACAGCCCGGGCTTCGTGTCCAGCTTGATGCCCATTGCCGCGCCCATCGCGCAATAGCCGCCATAGGCCGGCACGTACTTGTCGGGATTGCTGTTGAAAACCTCGCGGTTTTCCGCTGAGGCGAAGTGATACGTCACCCCCTGATGCGCGGCCGTGATTTCGTCACTGCCCTTGACCGGCGCATCCTCGGTGAAATAGGCGACCGGGTCGTACCCCTTGAGCATCACCCCGTCGGCATTGGCGTTCAAGGCGTGCGAGGCGCCGGAACCGGCCATGGCCGGCGCGGCCATTGCAAGGCCGAATGCGGCAGTCGCGAAGAATGTCTGGCGTCTGGTAAACATCTGATTGCTCCTTTGGGTGTCGTGATGCCTTGCAGACTTGCGTGGTCGGGGTCGGATGCGCAATTCACTTAAGGCTCGCCCTTGGTCACGAAGCGCTGATCCCGGCGTGAGCCGGGGCTGGCGGGACCGGGCCGCGCCTGCTTGCAGCCGGGCCGTCGCGGCCTACACTGCATCAGGTGTGGCGTTACGAGGAGGTGGCGTGTGACATCATATCGCCCGGTGATCGGGGTCACGACCTCGCAACGCTCGGGGTGGCGGATATTCCCGCTGGTGGCGTTCAATGTCTGGATGGCCGGCGGACGCGCGGTACGCTGGACGGCGCGCTCCGATGCCGACCTGCGCGGCGTTGACGGCGTGATCATCGGCGGCGGCGACGACATCTCGCCCGAATTGTATGGCGGGCGCTGGGCCAGTTCCGCGCGGCTGGACCGGGCGCGCGACACTTTGGAACGGCGGATCGTTGCGGACGCTTTCGATGCCGAAAAGCCGGTGCTGGGCATATGCCGGGGCAGCCAGATGCTGAACGTGGCGCTGGGCGGAACCCTGCACCGGGATGCCTATGACATCTACCGTGACAGCGCACGCCACCGCACGATCCTGCCGCGCAAGGCGGTGCAAATCGTGCCGGGGACGCGGCTGGCGATGCTGGTGGGGGACGCGGAGATGCGCGTGAACGCGCTGCACAGCCAGGCGGTGGACAGCCTCGGCCGCGGGCTGCGCGTGGCGGCCCGGGACCCGGGTGGCATGGTACAGGCCATCGAGCGGGTGCGCGACCCGTTCGCCATCGGCGTCCAGTGGCACCCTGAACACCTGTTCTATGCCCATCGGCAACAGGCGCTGTTCCGCGCGCTGGTATCGGCCGCGGCGGCGGCGCATCGCCATCGCCCGCAACTGGCGCGGGTCGATCGCGACGAGGCCGGGCGCCACAATTAATTCCCGCGCCTGCCCGAATCCCGCACGATTGTCGTCACCAGCGATGGTTATACCGGTCTCGCAATCAAAATTGTCGAGAGGCAGGAAACGATGACCATGCAGGATACCCAGCAAAGCAGAAAGATCCGGGATCTGGTGATGCGCGAACGCCAAATGGCGGTGTCGGATCGCGAGTGGAAGCACCGGCTGCGCGGCTATGGCTATGCCATCACCGATACGACCGAGGGGCGTTTCGTCACCTCGCTGGTTCAGGGGCGCGCGCTGTGCAGCCTGCCGGGGCATCTGGCGGCCTGAGCCGTCAGCGCCCTCGCAGATGCGCCAGCAGGTCCTTTGACGGGAAGCCGTCCACCGTCAGCCCCGCCGACCGCTGATAGGCGCGGATGGCAGTGACGGTATTGGGGCCGACGATGCCGTCGATCTTCTCCAGCGCGTGGCCGTTGCGCCGCAGGCGGCGCTGCATCTCCTTGCGCTCGTCGAAGGAAAGCGGCTTGTACCCGCGGGGCCAACTGGCCTGTATCGGCGGGCCGCCGGCCAGCCTGTCCGACAGGTGCCCCACGCCGATCACGTAGGCGTCGGCATTGTTGTAGCGTTCCAGCACGCTGAAATTGTCGAAGATCATGAAGGCCGCCCCGCGCGCCCCCGCCGGGAGCAGGATCGAGGCCTGCCCGTGGTTGGGCACGGCGCGGCCGCGCATGTCCGTCACGCCCAGAGAGGCCCATGCCGTGGGCGTTTTCCGGACCGACCTGCTGGCGAGCGCGTGGTCGAATCCGCTCGGCAGGCGCACCTCCACCCCCCATGGCTGGCCCTTGGTCCAGCCGAACCGCTTGAGATAGGCGGCCGTGGAGGCCAGCGCGTCGGCGGGATCGTCGGACCAGATGTCACGCTTGCCGTCGCCGGTGAAATCCACGGCATACGCCTGATAGGAGGTCGGGATGAACTGCGTGTGGCCCATGGCGCCGGCCCACGAGCCTTTCATGTCACGCGGGGACACGTCGCCCGATTGCAGGATCTTCAACGCCGCGATCAGCTGCTTTTCGAAGAAGGCGCCGCGGCGCCCGTCAAAGGACAGGGTGGCCAGCGATTCGATCAGGGGGATGTCGCCGCGCCGTGTGCCGTAGGTGCTTTCGAGCCCCCATACGGCGGTCACGACTTCTTTCTCGACGCCGAAGCGCGACTCGATCCGGCGCAGGGTCCGTGCGTGACGGCGTAGCGCGGCCTTGCCCTTCTCGACGCGGACGGGCGAGGCGGCGCTGTCGAGGTAATCCCAGATCTGGGACTTGAATTCCGACTGGTTGCGGTCCCTCTGGATGACATCGGTGTTGTAGCGGACCCCGGCGAAGGCGCGGTCGAGGATGCGTGCGCTGATGCCGGCGGCGCGGGCGCGTAGTTGAGCACCCGGACCTTCGGGGCGTGACGCGCGCTCAGCCGTTCGGCGGCGCGCGACAGGTCCGGCTTGATGATCTTGGACGGGAAGGACCCGAC
>NZ_JBKOTX010000282.1:0-5321 GCF_047086965.1 Roseovarius halophilus (ex Wu et al. 2025)
GCCGAAGTCCCCGGCCTGCGGCACGTCCAGCGGCACGCCCAGCGCCGAGGCCAGCAAATCGAGCCAGTAAGCCGAGCGTGCGCCCCCGCCGAGGGCCAGCGCGCGCGATATCCGCGTGCCCGTGGCCGCCAGCGCATCGCGGTTGTCGACAAAGGCATGGGCAACGCCCTCAAGCACCGCGCGAGCGGCCTCGGTGGCGTCGGTGGCGTGGTCGAGGTGCAGAAACTGGCCCCGCATGTGGGCGTCGTTGTGCGGTGTGCGCTCGCCACCCAGATAGGGCAGAAACAGCACCCGGCCCGGCGCGCGCAGGTCACCCAGCCCGGAGGTCAGCTCGGCCGCACTGCGCCCGGTCAGGCGCGACAGCCATTCCAGCGCATCCGTCGCGGCCAGGATCACGCCCATCTGGTGCCAGGTCCCGGGGACCGCGTGGCAGAAGGCATGCACGGCGCTGGCCGGGTCCGGGCGATAGCCTGCATTGGCCGCGAAAAGCACCCCCGAGGTGCCCAGCGACAGAAAGGCCTGGCCGTCCCGCACGACACCTGCCCCGATGGCGGCAGCGGCATTATCTCCGGCCCCGCCGGCGACAGGCACCTGCGGCAGGCCCCAGCGGTGCGCCAGGTCGGCGCGCAGGGTGCCCGTGACCGCGGAGCCTTCAGCAAGGCTCGGCATCTGCCCCCGAGACAGCTGGCAGGCGGCCAGCAGATCGTCGGACCAGTCGCGCGCGCCGGTGTCCAGCCAGCTTGTCCCCGCGGCATCCGACATCTCGGACACGGCCTCGCCCGTCAGCCAGAAGCGCAGGTAGTCCTTGGGCAGCAGAACCTTGTCGATCTTGTCGAAGACCTCCGGCTCGGTTTCGCGCACCCAGTCCACCTTTGGCGCGGTGAAACCCGGAAAGACGATGTTGCCGGTGATCTCGCGAAAACGCGGATCAGCATCCATGCGCGCGGCCTGATCCCCGGCACGGGTGTCGTTCCACATCATGCAGGGCCGCAGCGGCGCCCCGTCCCGGCCCAGCAGCGTGGCCCCATGCATGTGACCCGACAACCCGATCCCGGTCAGCCCGCTGCAATCGGTCTTGGCGGCAACGGCGGCGATGGCCGCCTCGGCGGCGGCCTCCCAGGCGCGGGGGTCCTGCTCGGACCATCCGACATGGGGGCGCGAGACGGTCAGCGGGACGCTGTGCTCGGCCAGCAGCGCGTCGTTTTCATCAATCACGATCGCCTTGAGCGACGATGTCCCAAGGTCCAGTCCTAGAAAGGTGGTCATGGGATCAGGCCGCCACGCCCTCGGGGGCCTTGCCCGCGATGATCATGCCCAGAAGATCATCGGTGGTCACATCATCGACCTTGACAACGTCTCCGACCAGCTTGCCGTTCTTCATCACCGCGGCACGGTCGCACAGTTCCTTGACCTGGTGCACATCGTGGTCGATGAGGAAGATCCCCAGGCCCTGTTTTTTCAACTCTTCGATCAGGTCGGCCACCATGCGCGTCTCCTGCGGCCCAAGGGCCGCGGTGGGTTCGTCCATGATCAGGATCCGCGCGTTGAAATAGACCGCGCGGGCGATGGCCACCGATTGCCGCTGTCCGCCCGACAGTGCCGAAACCGGCGAGGAGAATTTCTGGAAGTGCGGGTTCAAACGCCCCATCACCTTGCGGGTCTCGGCCTCCATCGCGCCCTCATCCATGAGGCCCGTTAAGGTGGTCAGTTCCCGCCCCAGGAACAGGTTCGAGGCAGCATCGAGGTTATCGGCCAGCGCCAGCGTCTGGTAAATCGTCTCGATGTTGTAGGCACGCGCGTCGCGGGGGTTGTTGATCTCGGCCCGTTCGCCGTTGATCCGCACTTCACCGGAATCCATCCGGTAGGCCCCGGACAGGCACTTGATCAATGTGGACTTGCCCGCGCCGTTGTGGCCCAACAGGCCCACGACCTCGCCGGGGAAGAGATCGACGCTGACATGATCGACGGCTTGAACGCCGCCAAAGGCGATGGAGATGTCGTTAAGCTCGACCAGCGGTGTCTCGGCCATCAGGTATCTCCTGTTCGCTTGCGGTAGATGATGTCGATGAGCACGGCCAGGATCAGCACGGCACCCACCACGATGTTCTGGAAGGGCGCGTCGACGCCCACCATGGCCATGCCCGATTGCAGCGATTGCATGATCAGCGCGCCCAGGATGGCCCCGTAGATGGTGCCGATCCCGCCGGACAGGGCGGTCCCCCCGATCACGGCGGCGGCAATCACGCGCAACTCGTCCAGCGTGCCGATGTCATTGGAATGAAACGACAGCCGGGCCGAGGCCACCACAGCCGAAAGCGCGCAGAGAAAGCCCATGATCGCGAAGATCTTGACTGTAAGAAGCCGCGTGTTGATCCCCGAAAGCTCGGCCGCGTCGGGATTGCCGCCAGTGGCGAAGATGTAGCGGCCGAGCCGTGTGCGCCGGGCGACGACGGTCATGACAAGCGCGACCACGATCAACAAAAGTACGGAGATCGGCAAGCCATAGGCGGCGGTATAGCCTTCGGGCAGAACCTCGCCGCGGGCCTCGAAGTCGCGCTCCAGCACGCGCTGCGGGATCTCGTAGGAGTTCAGCATCCAGATGAAGCCCAAGATCGCCGCCACGATCAGCGCGCCCACCGCGCCCTCGGCCCAAAGCGGCTTGACCGAAAAACCGTGCCCCTGCTTTGTGCGCCGCGCGGACCAAAGCCCGTAGAGCGCGGCCGCCGCGGCGACGAGAGCGAATATCCACGACCAGGTGGTACCGAGCGTGCCGGAAATGCCGCCGAACTTCTCGAAGGTCTCGTTCAGCGGGCCGATGGTCTGGCCACTTGTCGTGTACCAGGCCACGTTGCGCCAGATCAGCAGCCCGCCCAGCGTCACGATGAAAGCCGGGATTGTCAGATATCCGATCAGGTAGCCGTTGAAGGCCCCGATCGCAGTGCCGACGATCAGGCCCCCGGCGATCGCCAGCCAGGGCAGCGCCGAATGTCCCAGCGGCAACCCGAAGATCTGCAACAACCACTCGGTCTGCAGCATGGCCATGACCGCCGAGGTCGTCGCCAGCAATGAGCCGACCGACAGGTCAATGTGCCGAGTGACGATGACAAAGACCATGCCCGTGGCCATGATGGCCACGCTGACGGTCTGGATCGTCAGGTTGAACACGTTGCGCGGCGTCAGGAAGCGCCCGCCCGTCAGAATGTTGAATATCAGCGCGATGAGGATGAAGGCCCCGATCATGCCCAGCAGGCGCATGTCGAGTTCGAGAGAGGCGAATAGACCGCGCTTCTGCCCCTTCGGAGGGCCGTCGCCGGCATCCGCGCCCGTGTCGTGTGTCGCTGTGTCGCTCATGTCTGTCCTGTCGCCTGAACCGTCCGACACGAGGCCCACGCTTGGCGGGGCCTGGCCGGATCACCTGTCGGGGAAACGGGGCGGGCCGCATGGACCCGCCCCGAGGTATCAGTTGGCCCGCGCGATCAGTCGCAGGGGGCCGGGCCGTTCTCGACGCCCTGGCACAGGGCCTCCTGGCTGATCCAGCCGGCGTCCACGACAACCTCGAGGTTGTCCGCCGTCACCGGGACCGGCTCCAGGAACTTGGCCGTCAGGTCGGTGCCCGAGGGCGAGGTCCATTCCACGGCACCCTCGATCTCGGACATTTCCATCCCCTCGGCCATCGCAACGGCGACCTCACCAGCTTCGCGGCCAAGGTCGCGGGCGTCCTTCCAGACCGAAACGGTCTGCGTGCCCTGGGCGATGCGGTTCAGCGCGGCGTGGTCGCCGTCCTGCCCGGACACCGGGATGCTGCCTTCCAGGCCCTGCGCGGTCAACGCGGCCACGGCCCCGCCGGCAGTGCCGTCGTTCGAGGCCACCACCGCGTCGACGTCGTTGTCGTTGGCGGTCAGGATCTGCTCCATGTTGCGCTGGGCGTTGGCGGGCAGCCAGCCGTCGGTGTAGGCTTCACCCACGATCTCGATATCTCCGGCGTCGATGGCGTCCTGCAGCACTTCCTGCTGGCCGCCGCGCAGAAAATCCGCGTTGGGGTCCTGGGACGAGCCCTTGATCATGACGTAGTTGCCGGTCGGCTGCTCCTCGAGCACCGCGCGGGCCTGCATCCGGCCAACCTCGATGTTGTCGAAGGTCAGGTAGAAGGCGCGCGGATCATCGATCAACCGGTCATAGCCCACGACAGGGATGCCTTCGTTGGCGGCGGCGTCCACCGCCGGTGTGATGGCTTTGGTGTCCTGCGCCAGGATGATCAGCGCATCCGCGCCCTGGGCGATCAAGCTTTCGACGTCGGACAACTGCTTGGACGACGAGGACTGCGCGTCGGTCGAGATGTACTCGGCCCCGGCTTCGTCGAGGGCGGACACGATGGCGGCCTCGTCTGTCTTCCAGCGCTCTTCCTGGAAATTGGACCAGCTGACGCCGACGGTGACGTCCTGCGCCAGGGCGGCCGAGCTGAAGCCGACAACCATGGCGGTGGCGGCAATGATGGACTTGTGCATTGGATTTCTCCTCCCAGTCTGTCGCTCGCGAATGGACCGCGAGCCGCGAGTCGTTTGACCCTGCGCACACACTTTGCCTGATTAATTTCACTTGTCAAAATAAAATTGACAACCCGACCGAAATCATGGCCGACTAAACGTGAGTCCAGGGCCGCATTTTGCAGTGTGCCGCGTTTTCATGCCGGTTTTTACCCGTTAAGTCGGGCGAATGCGCAGAAACAAGCTTGTGCGGCACCGTAATATCTTTGGTGATTGAATGAATGATGCCACCACTCCCACCGCGCCGCCCACCGCCATGGCGGGCGCGGCCCCGGTCACGGGATGCGGGCCACGGCTGCGCGATGGCGGCCAGAGCGCCCCGCCCCTGCGCCAACAGGTCTTCGAGCATGTCCGCGCCGAGGGGGTGGCCACGCGATCGGGAATCACCCGGGCGCTGGGCATCTCGGGTGGCATGGTCACCCAGCTGACGGCAGAGCTGATCCAGCGCGGCCTGCTGGAGGAAATCGCCGACCCGCCCCGTGACAGCGGGCGCGAGGGGGCCCGGGGCCGCCCGCCGACCGCCCTGCGGGTGGTGCCCGACAGCGGGCGGGTGCTTGGCATCAAGCTGTCAGAGGATGTCCACACCGCCGTCATCACCGATTTCGCCGGCATCGAGCGCGGCGCAGCGACCCGGCCCAGCGATCACCGCCCGCGCGAGCTGGACGAGTTGACCGAGGACCTGCACGCCGGGCGAGGTGATCTATCGCAACGATATCTGCGAGGTCATCCAGTACAGCCCGCAGACCGAACAGGTGCATCCCGAACCGGTGCTGATCG
>NZ_JBKOTX010000283.1:0-5275 GCF_047086965.1 Roseovarius halophilus (ex Wu et al. 2025)
CGTGATCGCTGCCGTCAGCGTCGTCTTGCCGTGGTCAACGTGACCAACCGTGCCAATGTTCACGTGCGGTTTCGAACGGTCGAACTTTTCCTTTGCCATATCTCGGGGCGCCTTGTCAGTTGGGGGGCCGGGCTGGCCCGTTTGTTATCTCCGCGCGCCGTTTAGTGACTCGCGCGCGGGAAATCAAGCCGTTCCTTCCAAGCATGGCACCCGGCGCTATTGCGCGGCGGCATCCCGGCGCGGCCCGGGAGCGAACCAGCCACGTCCGCGGTGCTGATGGCGCAGCCATGTCTCGATCCGCTTGGCGGCGTTTCGGCTCAGGTTCGTCATCTGTTCGCGTTTCGACTGCGTGAGTCCCGACCCGAGGATCGTGTCCCCCGACAGGCTTTCGAACACCGTGATCTGGCGCGGCTCGCGGTTGAGCTTGGCGCCGGCGGCGTCGTCCCATGCCGTCACCCGCAGAACGAGAAACGATTTCGGCGACGCGATCACCGGCACGCCCGGCCTGCCCAGAACATACCCTTCGACGCTGACACCCAGGTGGTACAGCGCCGCGCCCTCGTAACGCCCGAACCGCGCGTCGATCGCGTCTTGCAGCATCACGATCCATTCCTCCGCGCTGGCCGCGCGGGAGGTCGGCCCCCGGGTGAGGTTCGGCGCCACGACGATATTGTGCCCGAGCCGGAAATCCCCGAGGTCGACGGGCGCCTCATCCAGATCGTTGGCGTTCGTGCAGGCGCCAATCGCCACGAGGGCGATCCACAGGACGGCTGAACGGAACATCATGGGGCCTCCATCGTGGTGCCGGGAACGGCGATAGCCCAGTGCCAGCGACAGCGCAACGATTTGCCCGGCCCGCGCAGGTCACTGCTCAGCGCAGGTCCATCCCCTCGGGCCAGCGCAGGTCATAGTCCAGCCGGATCGCGCGCGTCGCCCCGGGCGGCAGGTCGAATTCCCATGCCAGAACGCCGCGCTTGCCGTCGACATCCTGCGTGTCGGGGCGCGGATCGGCTTGCCAGTCGACCTGCAGATCTTCCTGTTCGGAATAAGGCACACGGTCCAGCACGCGCAGCGGCCAGCTTTCCCCGGTCAGGTTCTCGACCTCGATTGACACGGACTCAACCAGCGCGTTCGACTTGCTGAGCACACCACGATCCCCGGCGCTGCGTTCAGGCACCAGCCGCGTGAGCCGCAGCCCGTCGACCGGGCCGAAAGCCAGCGCGGCATCGCCCCCGGCCGGGATGGTGTCCAGCGCCCGCTGTCCCACGAAACGGCCGTCACGGTAAAAGCGCGCTTCCCGCGTGCGCAGCAGCGGCGTGCCCGTGTCGTTGGTGATCCGCGCCATCAGGTAGGCGCGGCTGTCGCGTAGCGGCACCGCCTGCGCCACCAGGCCGGCGGCGACCTCTTGCGTGCCGAGCGCCAGCCGGACCCGGTCGGCCCCGGTCGCCACCGAAACCGGATCGGGGTAGCTGTACGTCACGGCCAGCCCGTCGAATTCGGCCGTTGCCGTCTTGGCCGCGGCTTCGGGCATGACACCTGCGACCCGCCCCGCAAAGCCCGCACCGACCGCGGGCATGGCACCCTTCTGGCGGCTTTTCTCGGGGTCAACGATCCGGCGCAGCCACGGCTGGATGTCGCTGGGCGCGCTGCGCTCGGCCGGGCGGACGGTAGACAGGGTCATCGCGACGTCGCGCCAGTTCTCCCCGGTTGCCTGCCGGACGAGCGCGCCACGCGCGATGTCGACGCGCGCCGCGTCGCGCGCCAGCCTGAAATCATGAACCGGCTGCCATCCCGCCCGGTTCGTCACGTAGCGCACACGCATCTGCGCGGAAACGGGCGTCTCCGCGCTGACCGAGACGGCCAGCATCGCGCGCGGCCCTGTCTCGGGCACGAGCGCCTCGACGGCCTGCCGCGCCGCTTTCAACTTCGCGCGCAGATCGTCAAGCGCGCGGTCCGCGGTCTTCGCGCGGCGCTCGGCGTCATGCGCCGTGCGCCGGGCCGCCAGCCCCTCTGCCCCGATGACACGCGCGAGATCCCGCAACGCCCCGGCCTTGAGCCCGGCCAGACCGTCATTCGCGCTGAGGTTTTCAAGGAAATCCACCTGACCGCGGGCCGCCTCGGCCTCCAGCCGGATCGCTGCCACGTCCGCCTCCCCCTCGCGCAGCCGTGACTCCAGCCTGTCGACCTCGGCGCGGGCCGCGGCCAGTTCGGCGGTTTCTTGCGCGTCGCGCGGCGGCACGTAATCCTGGCGCGTGGTCACGCTGCCCAGCACCATGCCCTCGGCCTCGACCCGGACGGAGCCGAGTGGCGTGGTCCGCGGCAGGTCGGCGAGGATCAGCTCGTGCTGCCCCGCGGGCAGGTCCACCGACGCTTCGCGCGTTACCTCCGCGCCGCTCGGGTAAACGGTGACGGCGGTCACGTTGCTGACCGGATGGAATTCGGCCGCGCCCGGCAGGCCGGGAAGAAGTGCGAGCGTGATGGGCAAAATCCAGCGCATGGGAACCTACAGACGGGGCAAGTGACACGCAGCCTGCGCCGGGTCGCGCGCCAACGCAAGCCCGTCGGGCCGGATCGCCCGCCCCCGCGGCGTGAAACAGCGCGCGACAAGGACCGGCGCATCGCGGTTTCACAGCGCTTGACGACGGGTAAGGCCGACGGCAGAGTGACGCCCAGATCAACGCCGCGCAAGATTTCATCAAAACCAGAGGACGACCCCATGTTCCCAGACCTGTTCGACATTTCCGACCTAGGCGATCTCACCCAGTTGAACTCCCTCCTGCTCACCGCAGCGCCCTTCGTGGATGATCCGAATGTCACCGACGCCTTTTCGGTGGATGCGCAACAGGTGACGGTCGGGGATTACCTGTCGCTTCTGGATCAGGCGGAAAACTCCCTGCTTGCCACGGATTTCAGCTTCCTTCTGCCGCAGATCGACAACATCCGCACCCTGCTTGACCAGAACCTGACCGAGGACGCGATCCCGGACAACCTGACCAAGCAGCAGGTCATCGACCAGTCCATCGGTGTCCTCGAGGACTTCGCGAACGGGGACCTGAGCCTGATCACCGACGGTTTCGACGCGATCCGCGCGGTGCTGGACGGTGTTCCCGACAGCACCCTGCTCGCCGAGGCCTTCGTTGCCGATTTGCCGGACGATCCGACCGATCCGACCGACCCGACGGATGACGATATCGACGACCTGATCGACGATTTCCTTGAGAACCTGCCGCAACTGCCGACCGGCACGAACCCGGCATGGGTTTCCGGCGATCCGCACCTTCGGACGCTCGATGGTGTCAATTACGACTTTCAGGCGGCGGGCGAATTCGTGCTGCTGAAATCGACCGACGATCAGGGTTTCGAATTGCAGTCGCGGATGGCCCCCGCCGGTGAGAACGTCAGCGTCAACGAAGCCGTCGCCACCAACCTCGACGGCACGGCCGTCATGATCGATTCCACCGAAAATGATCCGCTCTACGTAGACGGGTCGGTCGTCACCATGGATGACGGCGGATCGACGGACGTGGGCAACGGGCGCATCTACCGCTCGGGCGACACCTACACCATCGTCTATCCCGGCGCGGACGGCCAGGTCGGCGACGGCGACAGCCAGGTCGTGGTCCGGGTGCGCGACGGACGGCTTGATATCGACGTGCGGCTCAATGACGCGCTGATGGGCGCGCTCGAGGGGCTCCTGGGCGATGGTGACGGGAACCCGGACAACGACATCGCCCGCGCCGACGGCACCGCGCTGGCACGCCCACTGGAATTCGCGGAACTCTACGGCGGCTACCGTGACGACTGGCGCGTCGACAGCACCGCCGAAAGCCTGTTCACGTATGACAGCGGCGAAAGCCCCGACGACTTCTACCAGTCCGACTTCCCCGGGGAGTTGATCTCGCTCGATACGCTGGATACCGAAACGCGGGAGGCCGCGGAGCAGGCCGCCCGCGATGCGGGGCTGCAGGACGGCACGGAAGCCTTCGACAACGCGGTCCTGGACTTCGCACTGACGGACGATCCGAGCTTCCTCGACTCGGCGCTTGACACCCCGATCTCGGCGGTGGGGACGCCGCAGGCAGACACCCTGCTCGGCAACGCCGGCGACGACGTGCTCAGCGGCGAAGGCGGGAACGACCGTCTCGAAGGTCTTGCCGGCAACGACATTCTCGACGGCGGCGCGGGCAACGACGGATTGCTCGGCGGGGTTGGCAATGACGTGATCGACGGCGGCGCAGGCGACGACACCATCTCCTCCTTCGACGGCAACGACGTGGCCAGCGGCGGGGACGGCGATGACCGGATGGGCGGCGGCCTTGGGGACGACGACATGCGCGGCGATGCCGGCGATGATTTCATGGGCGGCGGCCGGGGCAACGATGCCGTTGATGGCGGGGCCGACAACGACGTGGTGAACGGCGGCGCGGGGGACGATACGCTCGACGGCGGCACCGGCAGCGACACGATGGGCGGCAGCTTCAACAACGACGTCGTGAACGGCGGCGACGGCGACGACGACATGGGCGGCGGCGCCGGGCAGGACACCGTGGATGCCGGGGCCGGCAATGACAGCGTCGGCGGCGGCGAAGGCAACGACGAGATCGCGGGCGGCGACGGCGACGACTTCCTCGCCGGCGGCGGGCGCGACGACGTCATCGACGGCGGCGCCGGCAACGACTCGATCAACGGCGGCGACGGTGACGACACCATGACCGGCGGCGACGGGGAGGACCTGTTCGTCTTCAACTTCTTCAAGGACGGCGACGCCGACGTCATCACCGATTTCGAGGACGGCACCGACGGCTTCCTCATCCGCACGGTCAGCACGCTGGACGGCACGCCCAACATCGACAATGGCGGCAACGGGGTGCAGGGTTTCCTCGACGCGCTGAACATCACCGACACCGCCGACGGCGCGCAGATGACCGTGGACGGCCATATCGTCACGATCGAGAACGTCGCCGCGGCCGACCTCACGCTGGACGATTTCCAGTTCATCTGACACGGCCCGCAAATGCCGGCACGGATCACGGGGGCACCGGGGGTGCCCCCGTTCGTTTCCCCGCCGGGCCCGTACCGCTTGACCGGCGGCTGGGCTTCTCAACGGCTGTATCGCATCGGCAACGTGAAGGTGTAGCTCGGCCGGGTCAGCCCGGCCGGGGCGGCTGGAAAACCGCGCGCCGCGCGCACGGCACGCACGGCCGCCTCGTCCAGAACGCTGTGCCCGGATGAACGGATCATGGACACGCCGCGCAGGCGCCCGTCACGGCCGATG
>NZ_JBKOTX010000284.1:0-5197 GCF_047086965.1 Roseovarius halophilus (ex Wu et al. 2025)
GCCCACCTCGGTGCCGCGCGGCGATGGTCCGACACGCCCGCCCGCGACCACGGCGGCCAGTTGCATCCCGTTGCAGCTGCCCCAGACCGGCAGGCCGCTGGCCAGCGCGGTGTCCATGGCGGCGCGTTGCGGCGCGGCCTCCGGCGCGGTGACGCCCCAGGGCTCCCCGGCGCCGGTGAAAACGATGCCTTGCGCCCCGTCGAATTCTGTCGCCGGCACGCGGCGCGCATAGGGGTTGACCACGTGGAACCGCGCGGCCGGGTCCAGCACGGCAAGGCTGCGCAGGAATCCCCGCGCCCCGGATTTACCGGCGGCGACGGCGGCGGGCGTGTTCCCTTCGACGATCACGATGGTGGTCATGGCGGCAGGCTCCGGTTTCCGGGATGAAGCCTCCGGATGCCGCGGTTCCGCGGCCCGGTCCTGTCCGGTCGCGACCGGTCATGTGCCGATCACGTCAGCCTCGCCCCTCCGGTCTTCTTCTCGGTGAAAATACCCTTTCCCGGCCCTTGCCGGCATGGGCCGGCGGTGGGGGCGTGGCACGTCAGGGCAACGTGTCGAGGATCGCGCGGGCGCTGGTGGCCGGGTCGGGCGCGGCCCAGACGGGCCGGCCCACCACGATGTGATCGGCGCCGTCGCGGACGGCCTGCGCGGGCGTTGCGACCCGCTTCTGATCGCCCATGTCGCTGCCCTCTGGGCGCACGCCGGGGGTGACGATGAGCTTGCCGTGCGCTTCGGGCAGGGCACGGATCAGCGCGGCCTCGCGCGGGGAGGCGATGACCCCGTCGGCCCCTTCCTCGAAGGCGCGGGCAGCGCGGATCGCCACGAGATCGCGGACATGGCCGGGCGCGATCAGCGCGGCGTCGAGGTCGTCGCGGTCGAGCGATGTGAGGATCGTGACGGCAAGGATTTTCGTGTTGCTGCCCGCCGCGCCCTCGCGGGCGGCGCGCACGACGTGGGGGTCGCCGTGCACGGTGAGGAAATCGAGATCGAACTGCGCCAGCCCGCGCACGGCGGCCTCGACCGTGGCGCCGATGTCGAAGAGTTTCATGTCGAGGAAGATGCGCTTGCCGTGATCCTGTTTCAGCTCGTTGGCCAGGGCCAGCCCGCCGCCGGTCAGCATGCCCAGCCCGATCTTGTAGAAGCTCACGTCGTCGCCCAGCCGGGTGGCCAGTTGCAGCCCTTCCAGCGCGTTGGGGACGTCGAGGGCGACGATGAGGCGGTCATCTGGCATGGCGCGGGCTCCTGATCCGGTGTGGCGCCTTTGTCGTGCGGCGCGCACGCGGCGTCAAGCGCCCCGGGCCGCGGCGGCGCCGGCAGGCGGAATTTCCCGCTGTCGGCGGTGTTGCCGCCTTGAAGATCGCGGCCCCCTTTCCCATCTCAGTCGCCGAGGTTCCCGAACGCCGCACGCCTCGGGGAGGGTGCACGACACAAGAGGGAACGCTTGTAAAAAGGAGAGAGACGATGGACTTGAACAAGTTCACCGAGCGGTCGCGCGGTTTCATCCAGGCGGCGCAGACGATCGCGATGCGCGAAAGCCATCAGAAGCTGGCGCCCGAACACATTCTCAAGGCATTGATGGACGATCCCGAGGGGCTGGCCAGCAACCTGATCAAGCGGGCGGAAGGCAAGCCGGACCGCGTGACGCAGGCGCTGGACCTTGCGCTGGGCAAGATCCCGCAGGTGTCGGGCGATGCCGGGCAGACCTACATGGACCAGCAGACGGGCAAGGTGCTCGCCGAGGCGGAAAAGTTCTCGACCAAGGCCGGCGACAGCTTCGTGCCGGTGGAGCGGATGCTGACCGCGCTGGCCGTGGTCAAGAGCCCCGCCAAGGACGCGCTGGACCAGGGCGGGGTGAGCGCGCAGGGCCTCAACGAGGCGATCAACGACCTGCGCAAGGGCCGCACCGCCGACACGGCCAGCGCCGAGGACACCTACGAGGCGCTCGAGAAATACGCGCAAGACCTGACGAAGGCCGCCGAGGAAGGCAAGATCGACCCGATCATCGGCCGCGACGACGAGATCCGCCGCGCGATGCAGGTGCTGAGCCGCCGCACCAAGAACAACCCCGTGCTGATCGGGGAGCCGGGCGTCGGCAAGACGGCCATCGCCGAGGGTCTGGCGCTGCGGATCGTCAACGGCGACGTGCCCGAGAGCCTTGCGAACAAGCGGCTGCTGGCGCTGGACATGGGCGCGTTGATCGCGGGGGCGAAATACCGCGGCGAGTTCGAGGAGCGGCTCAAGGCCGTGCTGAACGAGGTGACGTCGGCTGCCGGCGAGATCATCCTGTTCATCGACGAGATGCACACGCTGGTGGGTGCGGGCAAGACCGACGGCGCGATGGACGCCGCCAACCTGATCAAGCCGGCGCTGGCGCGCGGCGAGCTGCACTGCGTGGGGGCCACCACGCTGAACGAGTACCGCAAGCATGTCGAGAAGGACGCGGCGCTGGCGCGGCGGTTCCAGCCGCTGATGGTCGAGGAGCCGACGGTGGAGGATACCGTGTCGATCCTGCGCGGCATCAAGGAAAAGTACGAACTTCACCATGGCGTGCGCATCTCGGACAGCGCGCTGGTGACGGCGGCGCAGCTGAGCCATCGCTACATCACCGACCGGTTCCTGCCGGACAAGGCGATCGACCTCGTGGACGAGGCGGCGAGCCGCCTGCGCATGGAGGTGGACAGCAAGCCCGAGGAACTGGACGCGCTCGACCGCGACATCCTGCAGAAGCAGATCGAGGCCGAAGCCCTGCGCAAGGAGGATGACGCCGCCAGCAAGGACCGGCTGGAAAAGCTGGAAAAGGAACTGGCCGATCTGCAGGAGCGGTCCGCGGAGATGACCGCCAAGTGGCAGGCCGAGCGTGACAAGTTGGCCAGTGCCCGCGACCTCAAGGAGCAGCTCGACAAGGCGCGGATCGAGCTGGACCACGCCAAGCGCGAGGGCGACCTGGCCCGCGCCGGGGAGCTGTCCTACGGGGTGATCCCGCAGCTTGAGAAACAGCTGGCCGAGGCCGAGCAGGCCGAGGAGGAAGGCGATGTCATGGTCGAGGAGGCCGTGCGCCCCGAGCAGATCGCCAGCGTGGTCGAACGCTGGACGGGCATCCCCACCGCCAAGATGCTGGAGGGCGAGCGCGAGAAGCTGCTTGGCATGGAGGACAACCTGCACCGCCGCGTGATCGGGCAGGATACCGCCGTGCGGGCCGTGGCCAACGCGGTGCGCCGGGCGCGCGCCGGGCTCAACGACGAGAACCGGCCGCTGGGCAGTTTCCTGTTCCTTGGCCCGACGGGCGTGGGCAAGACCGAGTTGACCAAGGCCGTGGCCGAGTTCCTGTTCGATGATGACAGCGCGATGGTGCGGATCGACATGTCCGAGTTCATGGAGAAACACTCGGTCGCGCGCCTGATCGGCGCGCCGCCGGGATACGTCGGCTATGACGAGGGCGGCGTCCTGACGGAGGCCGTGCGCCGGCGCCCCTACCAGGTGGTGCTGTTCGACGAGGTCGAGAAGGCGCATCCCGAGGTCTTCAACGTGTTGTTGCAGGTTCTCGACGATGGTGTGCTGACCGACGGGCAGGGCCGCACGGTGGACTTCAAGCAGACGCTGATCGTGCTGACATCGAACCTTGGCAGCCAGGCGCTGAGCCAGTTGCCCGAGGGGGCGGATGCCGGCGAGGCCAAGCGCGACGTGATGGATGCCGTGCGGTCGCATTTCCGGCCCGAATTCCTGAACCGGCTGGACGAGATCGTGGTGTTCGACCGGATCACGCGCGAGCAGATGAGCGGCATCGTCGAAATCCAGATGCGTCGCCTGCTCAAGCGTCTGGCGAGCCGGAAGATCCGGCTGGAGCTGGACGACGCGGCGAAGAAATGGCTGGCTGACGAGGGCTATGACCCTGTCTATGGCGCGCGGCCGCTGAAACGCGTGATCCAGAAGGCCCTGCAGGACCCGCTGGCCGAGGCGCTGCTGTCGGGCGATATCCTGGATGGCAGCACGGTGCCGGTGACGGCCGGGGCCAGTGGCTTGATCATCGGCGATCGTGTCGGATCGACGAACCGCGAACCGCCCGAGGATGCCGTGGTGCATTGACCTTTGGTCCCGTGACATGATCCAGCCCCCGCCGGCCCTGCCCGGCGGGGGCTTTCGCCTGTCTTGCGCGATCCTATCCGTGCCCGTTGCGCCGTTGCCGGGCCGACAGGCCGGTCATGATGCGAACAATTAAACGCGGCTGTTGCGCGGGCAGCCCCGGCGGGAGTATGCTCTGTCCCAAAAC
Source organism: Roseovarius halophilus (ex Wu et al. 2025) (assembly GCF_047086965.1). Taxonomy (NCBI): domain Bacteria; kingdom Pseudomonadati; phylum Pseudomonadota; class Alphaproteobacteria; order Rhodobacterales; family Roseobacteraceae; genus Roseovarius; species Roseovarius halophilus (ex Wu et al. 2025). The sequence continues at coordinate 4,268 of NZ_JBKOTX010000284.1, forward strand.
GGGTTCCGGCGGCGGTGCGCCGGGTGACAAGAAAAGTTCGAGTGATGGCAGAGCAGGACACGGCAACCGGGAACGGCGAGGCGCTGCCGCGGTGGCTGGAGGAATTGCGCCCGGGCACGGAAGGCGCGGGCTTCCTTGAAAAGCGCCTGCGGCACAGCCTGCTTTTCGTCGAAAGGCCGGTGAAACGGCTTCTCGTCACCTTTGACAACCTGTCGAACGTCGGTGACGCGTCCATGACGCGGGAACCGTGGGGGTTCAAGTTCGCGCAGGATTGCAACATCGCGCATCTGGGCGTGATGGCGCACGTGAGCGACTGGTACCGCGACCCCGACCTCATCGACCGGATGCGCAAGCTGGCCGACGACGGGTTCTTCGACGGCTACGACCGGGTGGTGATGGCCGGTGTCTCGATGGGCGGGTTCGCCGCCATCGCCTTTGCCTCGCTCGTGCCGGGGGCGCATGTCGTGTCGGTCAACCCGCAGAGTACGCTGGACCCCGACATCGTGCCGTGGGAAACCCGGTACGAGAACGGGCGTCGGCAGGACTGGACGCTGCCCTTGTCGGACGCGGCGGCGCTGACCGGGGGCCTCGGCCGGGTCAACATCTTCTACGATCCCTATCATGCCCTTGACCGCCAGCACGTGGCGCGGTTCTCGGGCGACAATATCCGGGTGTTCAACTGCCGCTATTCCAACCACAAGACGGCCGTTTTCCTGCGCAAGATCGGGGCGCTGAAGCCGGTGATGGAGCGCGCGATCTTCGACGAGCTGACGGCGGCGGAATTTTATCGCCTCTATCGCGCGCGGCGCGACCTGCGATGGTTCCGCGGCGCGCTGGTGGCCCATTTCCAGGAACAGGGCCGTGACGAGATGGCGGCGCGCGCGACGCGGGCTTTCCGGACGCGGTTGCGCGAGCGGCGCGAGGCGCCCG
>NZ_JBKOTX010000285.1:0-5171 GCF_047086965.1 Roseovarius halophilus (ex Wu et al. 2025)
GACCGGCTGCGCGCGCTGCCCGATCACGCGCAGGACCGGCGCCTGACGCTGGCATTGCTGGCGCAGGCCGGGGACGAGACGAAACGCGGCGCCGCCCGGTTGCGCGTGACGGACAGCGAACTGATCCGGCGTATCACCGCATTGTGCCCCGACCTGGCCCGGCAGGACCTGCACGAGGGCGCCCGCGCGCGCATCGTCAAGCGCGGCGCGCTGGCGCTCGGGGCGCTGGCGCTGATGCTGTTCGTGATCCTGCCGCGCATGGCCGACACGCTGGCCGGCCTTATCCCGCCCGAGCGCGAGCGTGCCTTCGGCCGGGCGGTGACGGCCCAGATCGAACGGGCCCTCGGCGCGACGGAGCTGGGAGAGCTGCATTGCACCGCGCCGGATGGCCGCCACGCGCTTGACACGTTGCTGTCCCGGCTGACCGGCGCGACGGGGCCGGACACCGCCCCGCAGGTGACGGTTCTCGATCACGACATGGTCAATGCCTTCGCCGCGCCGGGCGGGCAGATCGTGCTGATGCGCGGCCTGCTGGACGCCGTTGACGGCCCCGACGCGGTGGCCGCCGTCCTCGCGCACGAAATCGGCCATGTCCGGCGCCGGGACGCCACGCGCCATGCCCTGCGCGCGGCCGGATCCGCGGGGCTGCTGTCGCTCGTGATGGGCGATTTCACCGGCGGCGCGCTGGCGGTTTTCCTCGGCGAGCGGATGCTGCAGGCAAGCTACACGCGCGAGGCCGAACGGCAGGCGGACAGGTTCGCGCTGGAGATGCTGACCCGCGCCGGGATCGACAGCGGCGGCATGGCCGACTTCTTCGAGCACCTGACCGCGCGCGAAAAGGGCCGCCCGCGCCTGCCGGGATACCTCGCCACCCATCCCGCCAGCGAGCGACGCGCCGCCCGCGCGCGCCGCAACGCGGCCGAGCAGGACACCACGCGTCCGGCCCTGTCGGCCGACCAGTGGCGGGCGCTGCGCGGGATATGCCGCTGATCGCGCCGTCAGCCCTGCAGGTAGAGCCCCAGAAACAGCACCCCCGCCCCGGACAGGACCGCGAAAATTACGTTGCGCGTGACCAGCCCCACCCCGAGCGCCGAGAACGCCGCCGCCAGCCGCGGCAGGTCGGGCTGCCCGCCCGTGGCGGCCGGCCACAGGACCAGCGGAGCGACCAGCCCCGGCAGGACCGCGACCGCCGTGTAACGCAGGTGCCGCAGCAACCACGGCGGCAAGGGCCGGTCGCCGATGATCCCCATGAAGACGAAGCGCAGCGCGAAGCTGCCCAGCCCCAGCCCGGCAATCGTGATCCAGACGGTCGCGTTATCCATTGCCGCTGGCCTTTTGCCCTTGGCGGGCGCGGCGCCGTTCCGCCCACAGCTCCACCTGCGCACCGGCCATCATCGCGGCGACGGCCGCCACCATCAGCCCCAGGTTGTAGGGCAGGCTGGCGAGGATCAGCGCCACCACCACGGATGTCAGCGCCGCCGCGACATGCGCCCACGTGCGCAACATCGGCGCGATGAGCGCGATGAAGGTGATCGGGATCGCGAAGTCCAGCGCGAATTCGCCCGGGATCGCCGTGCCCACCATCGCGCCCACCACGGTGAACGAATACCAGAACGGGCAAAGCGGCGTCGCCACCCCGAAGAAATAGGCCAGCCGCTGCCGGATGGTCCAATCGGGGTTGAGCTCGTATTGCAGGGCCGAGCACGCATAGGTCTGGTCGACGGTGAAATAGGACACGAAAGCCCGCTGCCAGAGCGGCGCCGGCCCCAGGTAAGGCGTGAGCGCGGCGGAATACATCGCCATGCGCAGGTTCACCGCCAGCCCCGACAGGATGGCGATGAACGTCGGCGCGTCATCGGCCAGAAGCTGCAGCGCGGTGAACTGCGCCGCGCCCGCCAGAACGGCCACCGAGAAACTGAGCGCCTGAAACACGTCCAGCCCCGCCTCCGTGGCGACCACGCCGAAGAGCGTCGAAAAGGGCACCAGCACGAGGATGAAGGGCGACCCGTCCTTCACCCCGCGCAGGAAAATGGATTTGGTGGTTTCCGTCGGCACCGCATGGTCCTAGATTGCGCTTACCGCTCAGGGCGTAGCCTGCCGCGAAAGGAGATGCAATTGGCCAGAACGGACGACCTTGCCGACTATGTCATCGCGCCGGACCCCACGGCGCCCCGGCTGACGCGGACGGTCGACGGCGTCGATCACGCCGGCCAGCCCACGCGACTCGCCGTGGTCGAGGAACGGCCGCTGACGATATTCCTCAACGGGCAGGAGATCGTCACGGCCATGACGATCGGGGATTATCCCGAGTACCTCGCCCTGGGCTTCCTGCGCAATCAGGGGATGCTGCGCCCCGAGGAAGTGGTGCATCGCGTGGATTTCGACGCGGACCTGGACACCGTCGTCGTGCGCACTGACGGGCAGACCAGCTACGAGGAAAAGCTCAAGAAGAAGACGCGCACCAGCGGTTGCGCGGTCGGCACCGTGTTCGGCGACATGATGGAGGGGCTGGAACAGGTCAACTTGCCCGACCTCGCCATCCGGACGTCGGACCTGTACACGTTGGCCGCGCGGATCAACCGCACGCCGTCGCTTTACCTCGAGGCCGGGGCGATCCACGGTACCGTGCTGTGCCGGGGCGCGCGGCCGCTGGTCTACATGGAGGACGTGGGCCGGCACAACGCGGTGGACAAGATCGCCGGCTGGATGTTCTCGGAAGGCGTGGGCGCGCAGGACAAGCTGCTTTACACCACCGGGCGGCTGACCTCGGAAATGGTGATCAAGACGGCGCTGATGGGGATTCCGGCGCTCGCGTCGCGCTCGGGCTTCACCGCCTGGGGCGTGGAGATCGCGCGACAGGTGGGGCTGACGCTGGTCGGCCGGCTGCGCGGCAAGCGTTTCGTCTGCCTGAGCGGGGAAGAGCGGCTGCTGCGCGACGCCGACCCGGCAGACATCGCCGAGGAAAGCCCCAGGCATCGCCGCAAGGGGGCCGGGGCATGACGCGGGCCGCGGGCGCAATTTTCTGCGCAGAAAATTGCCAAGAAAATACTTATTTTCTTGGGCTCCGGCACGGGAACATCCGCCCGTGACCCGCCCGCTCGGCATCATCCTGGCCGGGGGCCGGGCCACCCGGATGGGCGGGGGCGACAAGGCGCTCTTGCCGCTGGGCGACGCCACGATCCTCGATCACGTGATCGAGCGGTTGGCAAGCCAGGTGGATGGTATCGCGCTCAATGCCAATGGTGATCCCGGCCGCTTCGCGCGGTTCGGCCTGCCCGTGCTGCCCGACCCGGTGGCGGATCACCCCGGCCCGCTGGCCGGTGTTCTGGCGGGGCTGGACTGGGCCGCCGGCGAGGGCGCGGACCGTATCGTTACCGTGGCCGCCGACACGCCCTTCTTTCCGGGCGACCTGGCGCCGCGTCTGGGGGGCGCCGCCGCCGGGCAGGCGCAACCGCTTGTCCTTGCCGCGACGCCGAAGCGGGCCGAGGAAACGAAATCCATGTCCCGCTCGGGCCTGATCCGGCATCCGACCTTCGGCCTGTGGCCCGTCGCGCTGCGCGACGATCTGCGCGAGGCGCTTCGCGAGGGGCTGCGCAAGGTCGTCCTGTGGACCGAGCGCCATGACGGGCGCGAGGCGGTATTCGACGACCCGGGCGATCCGTTCTTCAACGTCAACACCCCCGATGACCTTGCGACGGCCCGCGCGATGGCGGGGGCCGGGGCATGAAGGTCTACGGGATCACCGGCTGGAAGAATGCCGGCAAGACGGGGCTGACGGAACGGCTGGTATCCGAGATCGCGGGGCGCGGCGTCAGCGTCTCGACCGTCAAGCATGCCCATCACAGGTTCGACGTGGATCAGCCGGGCAAGGACAGTCACCGCCACCGCGTCGCCGGTGCGACGGAGGTTCTGCTGGCCTCGCGCAACCGGTTCGCCCTGATGCACGAGCTGCGCGGGGAGGACGAGCCGGGGCTGGAGTCGCTTCTCGGCAAGCTCGCACCGGTCGATCTGGTACTGGTCGAGGGCTACAAGCGTGACCGCCACCCCAAGATCGAGTCGCATCGCGCCGTGACCGGCAACGCGCTGATCGCGCCGGGCGATCCGACGATCCGCGCGGTGGCCAGTGATACGCCGCTTGACCTGGACCGGCCTGTCTTCGATCTGGATGACACGTGCGGCATCGCCGGCTTCATCCTTCGGGAGGTCGGTCTTTGACCGCCTTTGACAGTTTCGCGATGGTGGACTGGTCAGGGGGCAACGATACCGGCCCCCGTCCGCGCCGCGATGCGATCTGGCTGGGGCTGGTGCGGGACGGCGAAGAGCTTGCGCCGCGCTACCTGCGCAACCGTGTGGAGGCCGAGGAGGCGCTGGCCGCCCTGATCGGGACGGAACGCCAAGCCGGCCGCCGCCTGCTGATCGGGCTGGATTTCCCTTTCGGCTATCCCGCCGGTTTCGCGCGGGCGCTGACGGGGCAGGACGACCCGCTGGCGGTCTGGGACTGGCTGACGGCCCGGATCGATGACGGCCCGCGCGGCAACAACCGCTTCGAGGTGGCGGGCCGGATCAACCGTGACGTGGGCCACGGGCGCGGCCCGTTCTGGGGCAATGCCCGGCCGAACCATGACATCGCCGGCCTGCCGCGCACCAAGGCGGGTTACGCCAATCCCTTCCCCGAGCGCCGCGCCGCGGACGCCCGCGCCAAGGGCAGTTTCACCTGCTGGCAACTGGCCGGGGCGGGGGCGGTCGGGTCGCAGGTGCTGACCGGGCTGCCGGTGCTGAACCGGCTGCGCCGCCGGTTTGCCGGCGATGTCGCCGTCTGGCCGTTCGACCCGCTGAACGCGGCGGTGGCGGTCGTCGAGATCTGGCCGGGATTGATCGACGGCGCGGTGAAACGGGCCGAGGCGGCAGGCGGTATCCGCGATGCGCACCAGGTACGGCTGCTGGCCCGGGCGATGGCCCGCTTGCCCGACGCCGAGATGCGCGCCATGTTGCGGGTGGACGCACCCGAGGAGGGCTGGATCATGGGATTGGGACACGAGGACAAGCTCGACCGTGCCGCCGGCGGGCTGGCGCCGCCGCCGCTGCGCGACGACTGTTTCGCCCTGCCCGCCGGGGTGGACTGGACTGGTCGAGGCCGCCGACAGCTAGGCGAAGAACAGGCCCTCGGGCCT
>NZ_JBKOTX010000286.1:0-5170 GCF_047086965.1 Roseovarius halophilus (ex Wu et al. 2025)
ACCAGGTCGACCACATCGTCGGATTCCAGGTCGCGCACGGCAAAGGCCAGGGCATCGGGGGACAGCGCGGCGATGACATCCTCGCGCAGGGCCTCGTCACGGACAAGCGCGCCGGCCTGCAGGTGCGCATCCACGAGGTGCCCCCATCCCAGGGCCACGCCGAGCCCGTCGAGCGCGGCCTGAACGGCCAGCGGATAGGTGTTGACGAAGGTCGATTGCCGGATCCGATCGGGATCGGCGCCCTGCCGCGCGAGCCATGTGCGCCAGTTATGCCATTCGGTGTGGGTGTTGCTGACCTCGATCAGCGCGTGGTCGGTCAGGGCTTCGGCGTCCTCGATCCGGGTGGCGTAGGCGGGCGCGCAGACCGGGAAGATCGTTTCGCCGAACAGCCGGGTCGCGTCGAAGCCGGGCCAGTCGCCTTCGCCGCGCAGGATGGTCAGGTCGAATTCCTGCGACAGGCATTCGGAATCGCGGTCGCTGGAGACGAGGCTGATGGTGATGTTGCGGTTGGCCTGCTGGAAGCGGCGCAGCCGCGGCATCAGCCAGAGCGACGAGACCGAGTTGGTTGCCGCCATCCGCACGGTGCTGCGCCGCCGGTCGGCCAGCATGTCCTCGGATAACCGTGCGAGCGACCGCAGCGGTGCGCCGACCCCGCCCAGCAGGCGGCGGCCGTGATCCGTCAGCCGGACGGAGCGGTGACCGCGCACGAAGAGCGCGCAGTTGTAGTGTTCCTCCAGCAGCCGGATCTTGCGGCTGACGGCGGTCTCGCTGACGTTGAGTTCCTTGGCGGCGGCGGCGAAACTTTCAAGTTCGGCCGCCGCCTCGAAAGTCAGCAGGTAGTCGAGCCGTGGCAGGGCCGACCGGTTCCTGAGCATCGGCATCCCCTGTTTTCGTTCCCGTCAACGCTAGCCCCCGGCACCGGTTTTGCCAAACATTTTGTTGGGCAAGGCATGATGAATTTAGAATCACGCCCGGCGCCGTTCATTGGCATACTGGAATCCGGTGCGACGGCCCGAGGACCGCAGCGCCGGGCGAATCGCAACCAGACCGAGCGGAGGCCGAAAGATGAACGTGACACCCGTGCTGGAAACCCCCTACGAGCGCGCAGGCGTCATCACGCCGGGCCTGCCGATCCTGCCCCACGGCACGGAACGCCACCCCGTTCCCGGCGGCGGATCGCGGGCCGTGCCCGTCTATCGCGGTGACGAGATCTCGGTCCAGGACCGGGAGGGGCTGCAGCCCGCCGAACTGGTGTTTTTCACCCCCGACGGCAAATCCGATCCGGGAATGCTGGGCGCCAGCGGTGCCGGGCGCCCCGACGGTGTGATCTCGGTGCTGCAGGGCGATGCGCGGTCGGGCCGGAAGGTGGCCCGCGCGCTGGACAAGGCGGGGTTCGACCTTGGTCGCGCGCAGGCGATCCGCGCCTTCGCGGACGGATCGCGCGCGGGCGACATGGCCACGTTCCACGCCGCCTGCGACGGGCTGCTGATCGTCGCGGCGCCGGGCGGCCCCATGGCCCCGGACACGCAGGCCCCGCCGACGGAATTGATCCTCTATGTCCGCCGGGCCGATCCGGGTCAGGCGAAGGGCGGCCACCAGGTGCCCGACCCGTTGGCGGACCCGGTGCATGACATCAACATCCAGCCCGGCAACGCGAAAAGCTACGAGGTCAAGAAGGGCCAGTACATCCAGATCCTCGATATCCAGGGCCGCGAATGCTCGGATTTCCAGGCGTTCTCGGTACGCTCGCTCGATGCCGGGATCGAACGCGATATCGACCCGACCACGACGCGGACGCTGATGGGCAGTCTTTATCCGCAGCCCGGCATCTTCTCGAAATACTGGTCGGTGGACCAGGAGGCGCTGGTGGAAATCGTGCAGGACACTTGCGGGCGGCACGACACTTTCGGGCTTGCCTGCACCGCGCGCTACTACGAGGACCTCGGCTATCCGGGGCATGTGAACTGTTCCGACAACATGAACAAGGATCTGGCGCAATACGGCATCCGCCCGCGCGGCGGCTGGCCGGCGATCAACTTCTTCTTCAACACCATGCTGGACGAGACCAATGCCATCGGCATGGACGATCCGTGGTCCCGGCCGGGGGATTACGTGCTGCTCAAGGCGCTGACCGACCTCGTCTGCGTCTCGACCGCGTGCCCCTGCGACGTGGACCCGGCCAACGGGTGGAACCCGACAGACATACAGGTGCGCACCTACGGGGCGACCGAGACATTCAGCCGGTCGATCGGCTACAGGAAATCAGCGGAGGCGGATGTGGAGCAAACGAAGAAAACCGGCTTTCACGAGTGTTTCGCGCGGCATACGCGGGATTTCGTGGAATACCAGGGCTACTGGCTGCCCAACACGATGGCCAACCACGGCACGCTGGCCGAGTACTGGGCCTGCCGCGAGAAGGCGGCGATCATGGACCTGTCGCCGCTCAGGAAATACGAGGTGACGGGGCCGGATGCCGAGGAGCTGATGCAGACCTGCGTCACGCGCAACATGAAGAAGCTGGCGGTGGGTCAGATCGTTTATACGGCGATGTGCTACGAACATGGCGGCATGGTCGATGACGGGACCGTGTTCCGGCTGGGCGAGACGAATTTCCGCTGGGTCGGCGGCACGGACACGTCGGGCCTGTGGCTGCGCGAGCAGGCGCAGCGGCTGGGGCTGAACGTGTGGGTGCGGTGCTCGACCGACCAGTTGCACAACGTGGCGGTTCAGGGGCCCAAGTCGCGCGACATCCTGAAAGAGGTTTTCTGGACGGCACCAGACAACCCCACCGTGGAGGAGCTGGGCATGTTCCGCTTCACGCCGGCGCGGATCGGCGACTACGATGGCACGGCGGTTGTACTGGGCCGGGCCGGCTATTCCGGCGAACTGGGGTACGAGGTTTTCTGCCATCCCAAGGACGCGGTCGAGGTGTTCGACGCGATCTGGAAGGCGGGTGAGCCGTTGGGGCTGACACCTTTCGGGCTGGCCGCGCTCGACATGGTGCGGATCGAGGCCGGGCTGATCTTTGCCGGCAGCGAGTTCGACGACCAGACCGACCCGTTCGAGGCGGGCATCCCCTTTGCCGTGCCACTGAAATCGAAGACGGACGATTTCATCGGCCGCGCGGCGCTGGAGGAGCGCAAGGCGCATCCGCAGCGCAAGCTTGTGGGGTTGGAACTGGAAAGCGGCATCGTGCCATCGCCCGGCGACTGCCTGCGAATCGGCCGCGCACAGGTGGGCGAGATCACGTCGGCCATGAAATCCCCCTACCTTGGCAAGAACATCGCGCTGGCGCGGGTTGCGGTCACCCATGCCGAGCCGGGCACCGAGATCGAGGTCGGCCAGCTGGACGGTCAGCAAAAAAGGCTGAAGGCGCATATCGTGCCGTACCCGCATTTCGATCCGAAAAAAGAGCGGGTGAAGGGCAACTACGCCTGACCCGCGGGGGCGCCCGGCCCCGGAATTTGCGCAAATTCCGGGCAAGAAAATTCATATTTTCTTTGCCCGTTTTCCGCATGGAAAACGGGCTCCCCACTTGATGGGCACTGCTTCGTGCGCCGGCCTCTGGCAACCCGGGGCCGCCATGTCTATCTTGGAGGCTCAATCGGGAACCGAGGGGTAGTAATTTGGGGTTCACCACGATCGCCGACGGGGTGACGCGCGGAGTGGATACCTTCGGGGACGCGATATCCGGCGCGCTTTTCGAACCGGTTATCCGTCTGGGCGTGACCGGTCTCGCGCGCGCGGGCAAGACGGTTTTCATCACCTCGCTGGTGGCCAACCTGATGGACCGGGGCCGCATGCCCGGGCTGGTGGCGGCCGCCGACGGGCGTATCCAGGCCGCTTTCCTGCAACCTCAACCCGACGACATCGTGCCGCGGTTCGATTTCGAATCGCACCTGCGCGCCTTGACGGGCGAGGCGCCGCACTGGCCCGAGAGCACGCGCGCGGTATCGGAGCTGCGGCTGTCGCTCAGGGTGCGGCCGGCCGGGTTGCTGGCAGGTATGACGGGGCCGCGTACCGTGCATCTGGATATCGTGGACTATCCAGGGGAATGGCTGCTTGATCTTGCGCTTCTGGACAAGAGCTATGCCGAATGGTCGGCCGAGGTGCTGGCCCGGATCGAGGGCCGGGAAGAAGCGCGGGATTTCCGGGCATTGGTGGCGCGCACCGATGGCTCGGCGCGGCTGGAGGAGTCGGCGGCGCAGGCGCTGGCCACGACCTTCACGGGGTATCTCGCGGCCGCGCGTGACGCGGGGTATCATGATTGCACGCCGGGCCGTTTCCTGCTGCCCGGGGATCTCGCGGGCTCCCCGGTGCTGACTTTCGCGCCGTTGCCCGAGCCCGCTGGCGGCGCGCCGCGCGGCGCGATCTGGCGCGAAATGGCGCGGCGGTATGACGCCTACAGGCGCGAGGTCGTCAAACCTTTCTTTCGCGATCATTTCGCGCGGATCGACCGGCAGGTCGTGCTGGTCGACGCGCTTGGCGCGATCCATGACGGCCCGCACGCGGTCGAGGACATGCGCCGCGCGATGGGCGACATCCTTGGCGCTTTCCGCGCCGGCCGCAACGCGTTCCTGACCCGGCTGTTGAGCGGGCGGCGGGTGGAGAAAATCCTGTTCGCGGCGACCAAGGCGGATCACCTGCATCACAGCCAGCACGCGCGGCTGACCGCGATCATGACGGCGTTGACGCGCGCCGCGCGTGACCGGGCGGAATTCGCCGGGGCCGAGACGCAGGCCATGGCCATCGCGGCACTACGCGCCACGGTCGAGGAAACGCGCGTCCATGCGGGGCGGAACCTCGATTGCGTGCGTGGCACGCTGCTGAAGCCGGATGGCAGCCGGGGGCGGCAGGCCGCGTTCCATGCCGGGGAGTTGCCGCAGGATCCGGCGCGCCTGCTGGGGCCCGCGCATGACGGGGCGCGGGCGTGGCTGGATGCCGAATACGGCGCGATGACCTTCGCGCCGGCGAAACTGTCGCTGCGCCCGGGCGAGGGGCCGCCGCATATCCGGCTGGATCGGGCGGCGCAGTTCCTGATCGGGGACAGGTTGTGACCCCCGCCCGGGCGCATATGCGGCACCTGCCGCAGCTGACGGCGGTCCTGTGGTCGGCCAGCCGGGCCATGCCTGGGGCGCCGGCTGCGCCGGTGCGGCCTGGCGATCTGCCG
>NZ_JBKOTX010000287.1:0-5143 GCF_047086965.1 Roseovarius halophilus (ex Wu et al. 2025)
CAGCCAGAACGCACCCGATCAGGCCCCAGCTCGCAAGATAGGTCGCGATGTAGCGGGGCCGCCGATGGCGCCATGTGCACCCGCGCGGTGCTGTCCAATGCCCACGAGACGGGGGCCACCGCCGCACAGGCCGCCGGGGTCGGGGGCGATGCAGGGGCGGCCCCGCAGGGCGATGCGCCCGAGGAAAGCCCGATGCAACCGGTCTGGATGATGCCCCAGGGGGCCAGCTACAAGCTGCGCGCCAAGATGTGGCTGGATTATCAGAACGACGTGAAGGTCGCCGACGTGCAGCTGGCCGCGCAAGAGGGCTATGAATCGGTCGAACACACCAAGCGCTACACCACGCTGGGCATGGCGACGGATCAGGGCAAGCTCAGCAATATCAACGGCCTCGCTGTGCTGTCCGATGCACTGGGTCAACCAATTCCGGCCACGGGAACGACCACCTTCCGCCCGCCCTACACGCCCATTTCCATGGGGGCCATCGCGGGCGAGGCGCGCGGCGAGATCTTCCAGCCGATCCGGCGCACCCCCATGCACGACTGGCACGCCGAGAACGGCGCGGCTTGGGAGCCGGTGGGCCATTGGCGGCGGCCTTACTGCTATCCGCGGGCCGGCGAGAGCAAGCACGACGCCGTCATGCGCGAGGTGACCAATGCGCGCACAAACCTCGGGGTTCTGGATGCCTCGACCCTGGGCAAGATCCTGGTCAAGGGGCCGGACGCCGCGCGCTTCATGGACATGCTCTACACCAACATGATGAGCACCCTGAAGGTGGGGCGTTGCCGCTATGGCCTGATGTGTTCGGAAAACGGCTTTCTCACCGACGACGGCGTGGTGGCGCGCCTGGATGACGAGACCTTCCTGTGCCACACCACCTCGGGCGGGGCGGACAGCGTCCATGCCCATATGGAGGAATGGCTCCAGACCGAGTGGTGGGACTGGCAGGTCCACGTCGCCAACCTGACCGAGCAGTATGCCCAGATCGCCGTGGTCGGCCCCAATGCCCGCAAGGTGCTGGAAACGCTGGGCACCGACATCGACCTGTCGCCTGAGGCGCTGACCTTCATGGGCTGGACGCAAGGCAAGATCGGCGGGGTCGACGCGCGGGTCTTCCGGATCTCCTTCTCGGGCGAGTTGTCCTATGAAATCGCCGTGCCCGCCGGGCAGGGCCTGGCCCTGTGGGAGGCGCTGCACGCGGCCGGGCAGGAGTTCGGCGTCATGCCCTATGGCACCGAATGCCTGCACATCATGCGCGCCGAGAAGGGCTTCATCATGATCGGCGACGAGACCGACGGCACGGTGATCCCGCAGGACCTCGGGTTGCACTGGGCGATCTCCAAGAAGAAGGACGACTATGTCGGCAAGCGCGCGCAGGCCCGCAGCCACATGGCCGACCCCGACCGCTGGCAGCTTGTGGGGCTGGAAACGCTCGATGGGTCGGTCCTGCCCGACGGGGCCTATGCCGCTGCGCCGGGTACCAATGCCAATGGCCAGCGCAACACCGAAGGGCGCGTGACCTCGACCTACCATTCGCCGACCCTGGGCCGGGGCATCGCCATGGGGCTGGTCCACAAGGGCCCCGAGCGCATGGGCGAGACGGTGACCTTCGTGCGCACCGACGGCACGGAGGTGCCCGCCAGGATCGTCAGCACGGTCTTTTACGACCCGGAGGGGGAGAAGCAGAATGTCTGAGACAGCCGCAATCGCGACCACGGTGCGCGCCCTGGGGCCGCAAGGGATGATCACCCTGCGCGGCGATCTGGCCTCGGACACCCTGCGCGATGTCTGCACGCAGATCACCGGTGCGGTGATGCCCGAGGCGGGGCAGGCGCAGGTGGACGGCGACACCGGCCTGGCCTGGATGTCGCCGGACGAGCTGCTGGTGCTGGTCCCGCAGGCGCAGGTCGGCGAGGCGATCGAACGGATTGACACCGATCTGGCCGGCCAGCACCACCTGGCCGTCGATGTCTCGGACGCGCGCAGCCTCTTTGCCGTCGAGGGCCCCGCCGCGCGCGAGGTCATCGCCAAGCTTTGCCCGGTGGACATGGCGCCCGCGGCCTTCGCGCCGGGCAATTTCCGCCGCACCCGCATGGCGCAGATCCCGGCAGCGTTCTGGATGGAACCGGACCAGTCGCTGCGGCTGATCTGCTTTCGCTCCGTCGACCGCTATGCCCGCGACTTGTTGACGACAGCCGCAATGGCCGGGCCGGTCGGATACCGCGGCGGCACCGGCGGAGGATAAGGCGGGCCGGCGGGCCGGAGCGGGTTTTGCGATGCTTGGTGCTTGACCTGAGGGCAGACAAGGCTTTGTTAGGTAAGGTAACGCAAATTGACCTGAAAAGGGGACTACCATGGCATTCGACCTTCCCGATCTTCCCTACGCCCACGATGCGCTGGCGTCCAAGGGCATGTCCGCCGAGACGCTGGAATATCACCACGACATCCACCACAAGGCCTATGTCGACAATGGCAACAAGGCCATCGCCGGCACCGAGTGGGAGGGCAAGTCCGTCGAGGAAATCATCAAGGGCACCTATGACCCGACGGCGGTGGCGCAATCGGGCATCTTCAACAACGCCTCGCAATACTGGAACCACAACCAGTTCTGGGAAATGATGACCCCGGGCGAAAGCAAGATGCCCGGAGAGCTGGAAAAGGCGCTGGTCGAGGCCTTCGGCTCGGTCGACGACTTCAAGTCGCAGTTCGCCGCCGCCGGGGCCGGCCAGTTCGGCTCGGGCTGGGCCTGGCTGGTCAAGGACGCCGACGGCAGCCTCAAGATCACCAAGACCGAGAACGGCGTGAACCCGCTGTGCTTCGGCCAGACCGCGCTGCTGGGCTGCGACGTGTGGGAACACTCCTACTACATCGACTTCCGCAACAAGCGCCCGGCCTACCTGCAGAACTTCCTGGACAACCTCGTGAACTGGGAAAACGTCGCCAGCCGCATGTGACCGGCGCGCGACAGGGATACGAAGGGGGCTGGCAGGGCAACTGCGGGCCCCTTTTTCATTGCTCGGTCATGCGCAGGTCGGCCAGCACCGGATAATGGTCAGTGGGCCAAGTCGCGCCGAACCGGCGGCGCAGCACGACAGGGTCGCCCGCCGGGCCGATCCCGCCGGAACGGGCGATGTGGTCGATGGCGCCGAAAAGGTTGATCCCGCGGTTGAAGTGGTAGGTTGCCCCGTCCACCGGAAGGAAGTCCAGCCCCGCCCGTTCAAGCCGCGCCATGGTCCTTGAGCCGTGCAGCGCGTTGATGTCGCCCATCAGCAGCACCGGGGTGCCGCCCGCGATCACCGGGGCAATGCGGTCGCGCACGAGGGCCGCCGACAACAGCCGGTTCGACCCGCTGCGGTATTCGAAGTGCACGTTGACCACGCGAAACACCTGCCCCGAGGGCGCGCGGAACTCGGCCCAGCTGGCGAAGGCGGGCCAGGAGCCGTCGAAGGTCGGCGAATAGATCACGTCCGGGGTGTCGGAAAAGAAGAACCAGCCCTGCTCCAGCAGCGTCAGCCGGTCGGTGCGGTAAAGGATCGGCTGGGTCGAGGGGAACGCCGCCGGGTCGCCCGTGGCCGCCGCCGCATGGCCGGGGTTGCGCTCCAGCAGGAAATCGAGCGTCAGGTTGGTGCCGTTGCGGTTCGTTGCCGGAAAGGTCTCGGATTCCTGCAAGGCGAGGATATCCGGCCCGATGGCCTTGACTGCGGCATCCATCGGGCGCTTGCGCCGCTCCCAGCCGGGCAGGGACCAGGGCCCGTCGCGGGCGCTCTGGTCGATGTAATGCACGTTGAGCGTCGCCACCCGCAGGGCGCCGGGTGGCCTGGCCGGCAGCTCCGCGTCGCCGGAGTTGATGATATGCGCCCCGCAGGCCAGCAACAGCGTGACCAGCATCAGCCCCGCCACGGACTTGATGATACGACGTGTCATGGCGCGCAGCTTGCCGTGCGGCGGGCCGGGGTGCCAGCCCGCATCGCGCAACCGTGAACCGGGGGCCTCAGGCGGTGTCCAGCGCGGCGGCCAGACCGGCCTCCAGCGCGGGGACATCCGCAACCACCGTGAACAGCGCCAGCAGGCTGGCATCGGCAAAGCCCTGCGCCACGATCCGCTCGGCCAGCACGAGCAGCGGGTCCCAGTAGCCGCCGGTGTTGAGCAGGAAGATCGGTTTGGCGTGCAGCCCGAGCTGCGCCCAGGTCAGCACTTCGAAGAATTCGTCCAGGCTGCCCGCGCCGCCGGGCAGGACCACGACCGCCTCGGCGTTCATCAGCATGACCTTCTTGCGCTCGTGCATGGTCTCGGTGACGATCAGCGTCGTCAGGTCGCGCTTGCCGACCTCGCGCGCCAGCAGATGTGTGGGGATCACGCCCAGCGTCTGCCCGCCCCGGGCCTGGGCGGCCCGCGCCACGCGCCCCATCAGGCCGATGTCACCCGCCCCGTAGACCAGCCGCCAGCCGCGCGCGGCGATCGTGGTTCCGGTCTGTTCGGCGGCCTGGGCATAGGCCGGGTCGGCCCCGTCGCGGGACCCGCAGTAGACGCAGACGGAAACGGGGGCAGGGGACATGGGGCACCTTTGGGTCAGGGGGGGATTGCTTTGACCCCTGTTAAGCGGCTTGATAGGGTTTGCCAATGGATTGGGACGGCGGCCAGGAGATGTGCCGCGCGGATGGGAACCAGGTGAACGACAAGCTATTGATACTGCTGGGCGGTGGGGTCGCGGTCGGCGCCGTGGCCGCTGCCTTCGTGCTGCGCCCGCTGCCCGAGGCCGAGCCGGGCGATGCGCCCCTTGCAAGCGCCGTTGAACAGGCGGCGCCGCAAGGCGATCCCGCCGAGGCGGCCGCGATACCGGACGGCCCGCGCCTGGCCCAGCTCGCGGTCGAGGCCGACGGCATGGCGCTGATCTTCGGCCGGGCCGAACCGGGGGCCGAAGTGTCCGTGCTGGTGGACGGCGCCGAGGTGGACCGGACGACGGCCGATCCCTCGGGCAGTTTCCAGTCCTTCCCCGCGTTGGGCTATTCCGACAGCCCCCGGATGCTGGCCTTCCTGGGCGATCCCGAGGGCGCGGCGCGGCCCTCGCCCGAACGCTATGTCATCGGGGCCAACCCCGCGCCGGCGCCCGATGCCGGGGCCGAGGCGCCCGACCTGGCCAGCG
>NZ_JBKOTX010000288.1:0-5039 GCF_047086965.1 Roseovarius halophilus (ex Wu et al. 2025)
GCCGTCGCCGCCCGCGCGCCGTAGCCGCTCAGGCCCACCATCTCGAGCGCCGCCTCCACGGCGCGGGCCTTGTCGGCGCGGCTCATCTCGGACCGGCGCAGCCCGAACCCCACGTTCTCGGCCACGGTCAGATGCGGGAAGATGGCATAGGACTGGAACACCATGTTGGTGGGCCGCAGGTTCGGGCCGACGCCGGCCATGCCGCGGCCATCGATCCGCAGGCTGCCGGTGTCGGGGTCCTCGAAACCGGCAATGACCCGCAACAGCGTGGTCTTGCCGCAGCCCGAGGGCCCCAGCAACGAGAAGAACTCGCCCTGGCGGATGTCCAGGTCGATGTCGCGCAGGGCGTGATAGTCGGCGAAATGCTTGTTCACGCCCGTCAGGCTGATCAGCGTCACAGAAAGCCCCCCCTGTCCTTGAGCCCGGCCCGCCTGAGGCCGCGCCGCCGCATGATCTCGGCCAGGCTCAGCAGAACGATGGACAGCGCCACCAGGATCGTCCCCAGCGCCATGACCACCGGCAACTGGCCCGGAAAGCGCAAAAGGCCCCAGATATAGACCGGCATGGTCGGATTGGCCCCCGACAAGAAGAAGGCGATGATGAATTCGTCCAGCGATATCGTGAAGGAGATCAGCAGCGACGAGATGATCCCCGGCATCACCAGCGGCAGGATCACCAGGCGAAAGGCGCTCAGCCGCGTCTCGCCCAGATCGAGCGCGGCCTCTTCCAGGGCCGGGTCCAGGTTCTGGAAGGCACCGTTGAGCACGGCGATGGAAAAGGGCATGCAGATCAGGGTATGCGCCGCGATGATGGTGGTGTTGGACAGGCCCAGCCCGAAGATCTGCACCGCCAGCACCAGCAGCGAGACCGCCACGATGATCTCGGGCAGGACCAGCGGCAGCATGATCAGCCCCAACATGGGGCGTTTCAGCGGCCAGTCGGCCATGCTGGCCGCGCGGGCGGCGCAGACGCCCAGCACGGTCGACAGCACCGCCGTCGTGGCCGCGATGATCAGCGAATTGCGCGCCGCGTCGAGCAGGCTCGCGCTTTGCGTGAGTTCTGCGAACCAGCGGGTCGTGGCCCCCGACAGCGGGAAGGCGATGATATCCGCGTCGTTGAAGGCAAAGAGCGGCAGCAGCGCGATGGGCGCATAGAGAAACACCAGATAGGCGATGGCATAGACACGCAGACCCTTCATTTCGGCCCCCGCAGCCAGCGCCGGTTGAGCCAGATGAAGATCAGCGAGACAGCCGTGACCGAAAGCATGGCCAGCACCGCGAGCGTCGCCCCCATGGGCGCGTTGTTGAGCCTGAGGAACTGCGTCTGGATCATGTTGGCAATCATCAGCCCGTCGGGCCCGCCCACCAGCCGCGGCGTGACATAGTCGCCGATGGTTGGGATGAAGACGATCAGCACCGCGGCGACCACGCCGGGCATGGCCAAGGGCAGCGTCACCCGCAGGAAGGTCGTCGTGCGGGTCTCGCCCAGGTCCATCGAGGCCTCGAGCAGCGACCGGTCGATCTTTTCGAGCGCCACGAAAATCGGCAGGATCGCGAAGGGCGCAAAGGCATGGGCCAGGGTGATGACCACCGCGTTGGCGTTGTAGAGGATGACCGACAGAGGCGCGTCGATCAGCCCGAGGCCCTGCAACCCGGAATTAAGCACGCCGTTATAGCCCAGGATCACCTTCCACAGGAAGACGCGGATCAGATAGCTGGTCCAGAAGGGTATGGTGATCAGGAACAGCCAGAGCGACTTGCGTTCCGGCGCCACGTGGAAGCTGACGAAATAGGCGATGGGAAAGGCCAGCACCACGGTCGCGACGGTCACCGCCCCGGCGATCAGCAGCGAGCGGCGCAGCAATTGCATGTAGAGCGGATCACCGAAGGCCTCGGCGTAATTGGCCAGCGTGAAACTGGTGCTGATGTCCAGGTAATCCTGGGTCCAGAAGCTGAACAGCACGATCGTTGCCAACGGCACCGCCAGCAGCAGCAGGGCATAGAGGAACGGCGGGCTGACAAGGATCAGCCCCCGCTTGCCGCGTGCTGTCAGTCCCACCTTGGCCATGGGTGCCCCGATTCCCCTCAAACGCGCCAAGCCCCAAGGGACCGAGAAACGCGAAAAAGATCAATTACCTTCAAGTCTCGCGCGATTCGGCCTATCTTTATAGTCAGTCAAGGCGCGGTTTTCCTTAAAATCCTGCGACGGGTCCTGTTTGCCAGCGGTGCGGACAGGGTACCGCGATGACAGGAAAGACGACGTAGTGGCTCTGCACAACTGGGACGATTTGCATTTCTGCCTCGCGCTGAACCGCCACAAGACCATGACGAAGGCCGGCAACAGCCTGTCGGCAAACGTGGCGACGGTGTCGCGCCGCATCGAGAAACTGACCGAGGAGCTGGGCCAGGCGCTGTTCATCAAGCATGCCAGCATGTGGGAGCCGACCGAGGCCGGGCGCCGCCTGATTGCCCTGGCCGAGACCGTGGAGCAGAACCTCGACGCCTTCGCCGTGCAGCAGGATATCGCCCCGCCGCCCGGCGCGCTGGTGCGCGCCGCCGTTACGCTGACCATCCTGCAAAGCGCGCTCAGCGCCTGCGGACAGGCCTTTCTGCGGCAGCACCCCGACCTGGTCCTCGATCTTACCTTCCGCGACCGGTCCATCGCCTATGCCGAGGCGGACGTGGCCGTGACCTATACCCGGCCCACGCAGGGACTGCTGACCTGCCGCAAGCTGGGCACACTGCGCCTGCGTCCCTATGTCTGCGCCCAACTCGATCGTCCCCCGTCGGGCTGGCTGACCATCGACTACGATGATGCCGCGCGCCAGGTGGAGGCCTTCCAGAGGGGCGAGGCCGACCTGCCCACCCGGTTGCGCCTGGAGGGATTGACCATCTCCCAGCGCATGCTGGCCGGGTCGGACCTCGTGGCAACCTTCCCCGAATGTTTCGCCGACCACCGACCCGAATTGAAACGGCTCAGCCCGGACGGGCCTGCAGAATTGCTGGAGGTCTGGATCAGCTTTCACCGAAGTCGCAAGCTGGACCCGATCGTGCGGCTGGCCGACGCGCTGGTCACGGAGTGCTTCGGCGAGACCACGGCCTGACACCGGACCGAACGCAAAGGGGCCACCTCGATGGGCGGCCCCTGCAAAACGAGATCGGTCCGATCAGCGCTTGGCTAATTAAGCTTCTTCGTTTCCTGTTTTTTATCAACAGGTTACACAGCGCATATATAAAACGTAAATGTTTTGTTAAACGCTAGGTGCGTACTGTGCTGAAAGCCGTTAGCTAACTGGACCGTGCTTTTGTCGCCAATGCAACTGCCTTGTCCAGCTCACCTGTTTCTGCAGCTTTTTTCAACGCCTCAAGCACTGTGCCCACTTCCTGCAGCGTGTCCACAAACACAGCGTTGCTCTTGCCGTTAATATTCAGAATACGACTGCCGTATCTGCACTGCACATACCACCCGCCGTCCTGTTCAAAAAACCAAGCCCTAACACGCTTGTCATGCTCAACCCGTGTTCGTTCGCCCGCATCGTTCGTCTGCCAGCGCTTTGTCTTCACAGTGTATTCATTGCCAGCAAGCGCAGCAGCAAGCACCCTGCCCTGTTCTTCAATAGCTGCAACAAGCTTTTCACGTCGCGCAACAACAGGATCTTTTTGTGTATTACGATGAACAGTTTTCAGGTTCAGCTTCGCAATATAGCTCATCTCAACAGCTCCTTTTCCATATCAGCTGCTGCAATACTATGGTCAGAACATAGCAAGAACGACCGGAATTTTACTCGTCATCAGTATATTGTATTTCTTCTAATCGTTTCCTGCGCTCACTAAGCGTTTCACCATCGTATTGCCAATACTGCCATCCGTTTACAGTGCGCCATTCATAGCCAGCTCTTTGTAAAACCTTAAGCGCCGCACCACTTACGCTTTCCAAAATACCTTCAAACTCAATTTTCTTGTTACTGTGGACACACGCCGTAATTGTTTCGTCGTTAGCAAACGTAAGCACATCACCACGTTTCAACCCAACGTCAAATAGTCCAATAATACGTCGCCGTCCTTCTGCACGCTCCAGCGCAACAAGTCCTTCTTCATCGACAGCAATATCTTTATGTGGTGTAACATCACGTCCACCAGTCAGCTTAAGCGCAGAAATTACACGCTGTGGATCAATTTCAAAAAACTCCCTACCTGCACGCATTCGATGATCTGCAAATGCATTGTGCACTAGCCGCTCAACACTTGCGTCATCGTCAACCTCAACCGCAAACGCACAGCGAAACGGCAACGGAACACTTGTATTGTCCAAAGACCTAAGCCGTTGCCCCAAGTTAGTTGTTCGTCCAACCTTCACGTAGTTATCAAACGCAGGATTAACCAAAACGTATACTACTGCCATTGTTCCGCCTCTTGCACTGCTCTTGTATCAGCACACTATCCAAGCTGTGGTCCTAGTTCAATTTTTCTCTGCCTTTGCACTCAAAGGATAAATAACTGCGTAAGGAACGCAGTTATGAACAGACGATTTGAACAGCAGGCAATGCGTGATTGGGTGGTAGCACAAGGCTATAACACGTTCTGCACGCTGAAATTTAAGAACGGTTACGACATAGACGAACGTCAGGCCGAGCGAGTTGTGCAGCTATTCCTACAGCGTGTTGATAGAACATATTGGGGTAAGCGTGTTGAACGTGAACAGCTGCGCTGCCCTCGCTTTGTGTTCAAGCAACGAGGTATAAGCAGACACAACACGCACTTCCATCTAGTAATACAAGCACAAGGCGACGTTTATACGTTCCTCCAAGTTCTACGCAGCACTTGGACACGGTTTAACGAAACCTGCGGTAATACATCGCGTTTTGAACAGGCACGCAACACAACAGCAACAGGCACTTATTGCACACACGAATGGGCATACTTAGGCAGCGAAACATTTTGGGTCCCTTCTCGATTTGTGTGGGTTGCCTGGGTCATCGAGGCTTGAGCGGGCCCTACATTTTGTGCGTCCGGTAGGCGCGTCCGGCGCGTAGACCTCAA
>NZ_JBKOTX010000289.1:0-5029 GCF_047086965.1 Roseovarius halophilus (ex Wu et al. 2025)
CGCGCGGGCCTCGCCGCGGTCCCACTCCGCCACGGCGGCGCGCAGCGCGGTATGCCGGCCCACGCCGGAGGCGCTGAACTGCCACAGCTTGTAGAGCACCACCGCGAGGGTGGCGACCGACACCAGCCCGATCAGCGCGATCACCGGGCCGCCCATCTCGATCAGGGCGCGCAGCCTGTTCAGGGCCTCGGTGAGCACGGTCATCCGGTCACCTCGATCCCGGTGTCGGAGGACAGGCGCAGTCCTTCCAGACAGGCACCGGGTGTGAGCCCTGCGCCCTCGCAGGTCTCGAACCCGTTGACCAGCACCTGCCCCAGCGTGTCGCAGGACGGCCCGTCGAGATCGAACTGCCGCACGCGCGGGCGGCCCGCGGGCAGCGCGCCGAAGTCGAACAACGTGATCCGGTCGACATGCCCGGCGCCATCGAACAGCACTGCCTCGGCCACCATGGACTCGAGGTCCGCCGCCAGCCCGTTGCGGATGACGAAGGTCAGCCGGCAGCCGCCACCCTCCACCGGCGCGACGGTGTTGAGCGACAGCCCGAGGCCGGGTGGGTCGGGCGCCGTGGCCTCCTGTGCCGCGGCGGGGGCGGCGAGCGCGAGGATCATGGCCGCCGCGCCGCCGATGCGTCTTGCCGTGTGCTGTATCATGGCGTCTCCTCCTCAGAAGGTCTTGGCGAGGGTGAACTTGAAGCTGCGTCCCGGCTCCGGCCGCGAGGCGAGGTTGGGCGTGTACTGCGCGTCGAGGATGTTCTCGATCCCGGCGCGGAATTCGGTGTTCTTCCACACGGCCGCGCCCCCGGGTGTCACGGTCAGCCGCAGATTGTGGACGTCGTAGCCCGAGCTACGGGTGCCATTGATTGTGATGGAGTCGGCCAAAACTGTTTCCCAGCTAAGGTCATAGGTGTCGTCGAACACCTTGCCGATCGTCAGGCGCAGATTGTCCTGCGACTGGTTGCGCCAGTCGCGAATACCGGAGCCGTCCACCTCCTCGCCATCGCTGATCGTCGCATTGAGATCGGTATAGAACCCGTTTTCCATCGCGTAGGATGCCTCGATCTCGAACCCTTGGGTGCGGACCTCGTCGATTGGCACCATCGCCGCATCGGTGAAGGAGGTGACGTCCCAGAGCTCGGTGTCGAAATAAGTGGCCTTCACTCCCAGTGTATCGCGTGAGGTTATAACATCTGATTTATTGTACGAAACCCCTACCTCGTAGGTACGCGATTTCTCGGTCTGGTTGACACGGTCGCGAAATTCCAGATCGTCGATGACCGGCATCACCTCGGTATAGGCGGCGCTGCCGAACACGGCCAAGCCGTTGCCTAAGTCGTAGCGCGCCGAAAACCCGCCCATCAGCGCGTCCTCGGTGAACTGTCCGGTGTTTCCCGGCGGCTGCCCGGTGACCTCGTTGGTTTCATAGCGCAGCGCTGGCTTGAGCGTCCAAGCATCCCCGACGCTGATCTCGTTGACGGCATAGATTGCCCACCGCTTGCCCGAGCCCCCGGGCGCGCTGGCCGCGTCATTGTCGTTGCGGTCGCGTTCGGCGTACTTGATCCCCATTGTAAGGTCATGCGCGGCCATGCCCGTTTTAAAGAACGCGGTGTTCTTGAGCTCGAGGGTCGTAGTCTCGTACCGGGTGTCGGCGTCGAGGAGCGGCGAACAGATGGTGACCGGCGCCGGTGGGCTTCCCGGGCAGGACACCGGGTCCTGCCGCACCCGCTCGTCAGCATGCGAATACTGCAACGACAGATCGACCAGGTCGCTGACTGGATTAAAGGCGTATTTCAGGATCGTCGTCGCCGCTTCGATTTCGCGGTCGACATTGCCGAAGAAGGTCAGGTTGCCGAAGGAATCGTACGGCACGTCGAACTGCGCGCTTCGGGTGCTCTGGTAGCTTGCCTCGACCGAATGCGCCTTGCCCTCGCCGAATCGGTACTTGCCCTTGATCAGCCAGGACGGGTCGTCGATCTCCTCGCGCAACGGGTTGATGACGGTGCCGTTGCGGTCCTCCGGGAACCCCAGATTGCGCTCGGTGTAGTTGACCATGAGGCCGAAATCCTCGGTCGGCTGCCACGCGCCGATGGTGGAGCTGGTCAGCCCGTTGCCGTTGGTCTGGAATTCCAGCGTCTGGCGCAGGGCGGTGCCGGTCTCGCCGCCGGTCACGTCCTCGGGGTCGATGGTATTGAGGCGCACCACGCCACCCACCACGCCGGACCCGTATTCGAACGAGCCCACCGTGCCGCGGATCACCTCGGCCTCCTCGTAGAGGAACGGGTCGTTGAAAAGCTGCGTGCCGATGCGGTAGAGCTCCTCGGCCCCGCGGGTGGCGCCGTCGACCTGGATCAGCACCTTCTGGTCGGTGCCGAAGGTCTGGTTCGACCCGAAGCCGCGGATCGAGATGCCCGAGCCCTGCTTGGTGTCGCCGTTGACCAGCGCCACGCCCGGGACCGAATCGACCAGCTCGGCCACGGTGCCGGCCTGCCGGTCGCGGATTTCCGCCTCGTTGACGACGGTGCTCGGGGTCGCCGTCTGCGTCTGGACCGCGCGCTTGCTCTCGCCCAGCGTGATGGTGCCGAGGAAGCCCTCTTCGCCAGGCGCGGGCGCGTTGCGAGACGCGTCCGCCCCGGCCTGCTGCGCCGTGGCGGGCGCCATGCCCCACCAGGCGAGACAAAGGCAGGTGGATGTCGTCAGGGCCCTGCGGACGTGTCGTTCCATCTTGTTTCCTTCCGTTTCAAGCAGCGAGTATCGCCGATGTGCTTGCGGAAGGCTGGCACGGCATTTCCGGGGAGTGAGGCGACCCGCAACCGGATCGCCCTTGCGTCGTTTACCCATTTTTGACTAAAAGAGTCAACAATCCGATTCACCCCCGGATCGGTTGTCCCGAAGCCATGTCGCGCCCGCGGCACAGCCACCGAGTTCCCCCGAGATTTGAGGTTGGCATGGCTGTGACCCCCGAAACGACCCCCACAACAACCCCTGACGCAATCCGCGCTTTCCGCGCGGAACATGCCGACATGCGCCCACGCGACCAGGCCGACCGGCTTGGAATCAGCGAGGCGCAGCTCGTGGCCGCGTCCTGCGAGGACGGCGCCACGCGCATCGCCGCCCATCCCGACACGGTGATGGCCGCGGCACAAGAGCTGGGCGAGGTCATGGCGCTGACGCGCAACGACAGCTTTGTGCATGAAAAGATCGGCGCGTATGACAACTATCACCCCGGCGAGCACGCGGCGATGATCCTGACCGAGCAGATCGACCTGCGCATCTTTCCCGCGCACTGGTGCCACGCCTTCATGGTCGAGGCGCCGGGCGGGGCGGTGCCGCGCCGCAGCCTGCAGGTATTCGACGCCGCCGGGGACACGGTGCACAAGGTCATCCTGCGCGACGCTTCGGCCCACGCGGCGTGGGACGGCCTCCGCGACAGGCTGGCCGGCGATAACCAGCGCCCCGAGCAGGCGGTCGCCGCACGGACCCCGCCGGAGCCCCCGAAACCGCGCCCCGACAAGGTCGAGATTCTTCGCGCCGAATGGCGGCGGATGACCGACACGCACCAGTTCCTGCGCATGAGCGCGAAGCTCAAGATGAACCGGTTGGGGGCCTATAGGGTGGCCGGGGCGCCGTTCGCCTGGCCGCTGGCGCCCGGCGCGGCCGACACGCTGCTGGCCCGGCTGGCCGAAAGCGACATCGCGGTGATGGTCTTCGTCGGCAACCGCGGCTGCATCCAGATCCATTCCGGCCCGATCGACAGGCTGACACCGATCGGGCCGTGGCAGAACGTCATGGACCCGGATTTCAACCTGCACCTGCGCCGCGACCATGTCGCCGAGCTCTGGGCGGTGGAAAAACCCACACGCGCCGGCCCGACGACCTCGGTGGAGGCGTTCGATGCCGCGGGCGGGCTGATTTGCCAGGTCTTCGGCCTGCGCAAGGAGGCCCGCGACTGCCGCGCCGCCTTTGCCGGGCTCGTCGCCGATCTGCCCACACGCGACAGCGCCGCCGCGGTGGTGTCATGATGGTGGGCGTTGCGATGACACGGCGCGGGCTCCTCGCCGCTTCGGGTGCGCTTCTGGCCCTCGGCGCCCCGGCGCTGGCACAGGGGCCGAAGCGCGTCGTCTCGATCGGCGGCGCGGTGACCGAGATCGTCCACGCGCTGGACCAGCAGCACCGTCTGGTGGCGCGGGACACCACATCGCCCTACCCGCCCGCGGCCGAAGAGCTGCCGGATGTGGGCTATGCCCGCGCGCTCAGCCCCGAGGGCGTGCTGTCCGTGTCTCCGGAACTCATACTGGCCACGGAGGGGGCCGGACCACCTGAGACGCTGGCGGTGCTGACGGAATCGGGCGTGCCCCTCGTCACCGTGCCCGAAGACCCGAGCGGCGCGGGAATCCTGCGCAAGATCGAGGTCGTCGGCGAGGCGCTCGGCGTGCCGCGACAGGCCGACCGGCTTGCCGCACGGACCGAAGCGGCGCTCGAGGCGGCCGACCGCAAGGTCGCGCAGGTCACCCCGGAGGACCGCGCGAGCGTGCTGTTCATCCTCAGCCTGCAGGGCGGGCGCATCCTCGCTTCCGGACAGGACACGCAAGCCGACGCGATCATCGACATGGCCGGCGGCGTCAACGCGGTGACAGGCTTCGAGGGGTACAAGCAAATCACCGACGAGGCGCTCGCAAGGGCCGCGCCCGACGTGATCCTGATGATGGACCGGGGCGACGACCACCCGACCATCGACGCCGTTCTCTTCAACACCCCCGCGATGCGGACCACCCCGGCCGGGCGGGCCGGCCGGGTCTTGCGGATGCCGGGCCTGTACCTGCTGGGGTTCGGGCCGCGTACCGCGCAGGCCGTTCTGGACCTCAACGCCGAACTCTACGGCGAAACGGACGGCGCCGCCCATGACCCTGACCCGAGCTGACGCCGCAGCCGACACCGGCCCGCGTGACCGGCGCGCGGTGGCACGGCGGGCGCATCTCTGGCTGGCACTGCTGCTGCTGGCCACCTGCGCGGCCGGCTTCGGGACTGGCGCGGCG
>NZ_JBKOTX010000290.1:0-5027 GCF_047086965.1 Roseovarius halophilus (ex Wu et al. 2025)
GTGGGCAGGTCGGCGGTGACGAGCGGCGACAGGCCGGTACCGGGCCGGAGCGGCAGGACGAGCGTCAGCGGGCCGGGCCAGAACGCGTCGGCGAGCCGGTCGGCCGCGGGCGTCCAGTCGACGAATCGCCGCGCCGTGTCGGCATCGGCCACATGAACGATGAGCGGGTTGAACCGCGGCCGGCCCTTGGCTTCGAAGATCCGGGCGACGGCGTGGTCGGCGCGGGCGTCGCCGCCCAGCCCGTAGACCGTTTCGGTGGGGAAGGCGACGAGGCCGCCGGCGCGCAGGATGGCGGCGGCGCGGGCATATCCGGTGTCGTCCGGAAGGAGTGTCTCGGTCTTCATGTCGGGCCCTTCTGACGCGGCGTTCGGGTTGCTGGCCGGCCGTCTTCGGCTACGCTAGGCCGCGCGCGCCTGCTTACAGGGCGCGGGTTGCGAAGCCAAGTCAAGCCGGGCCCGTTCCCGGACCGGGAGATCATCTCATGCCGTATCGTGCGCCGCTGGCGGATTTCCGATTCATTCTGGATCACGTGGTCGGGCTGGACAGGGTCGCGGCGACGCCGCGGTTCGCCGAGGCCACGCCCGACGTGACCGTCGCGATCCTCGCCGAGGCGGGGCGCATGTGCGAGGAGGTGCTGGAGCCCCTGCAGCGGGCGGGCGACCTGCATCCCGCCGTGCTGGAGAACGGCGTGGTGCGCACGCCGCCCGGGTTCGCCGCGGGCCACCGGGCCATTGCCTGGGGCGGCTGGGTGTCGATCGGGGCGGATCCCGCGCACGGGGGCATGGGCCTGCCCGTCGCGCTGGCCACCGCTGTCAACGAGATGATGAGCGGCGCCTGCCTGTCGATCCAGCTGGCGCCGTTGATGACGCAGGGCCAGATCGAGGCGCTGGAGCATCATGCCGACGACGCGATCAAGGCGCTTTACCTGCCGAAACTCGTCAGCGGCGAGTGGATCGGCACCATGAACCTGACCGAGGCGCAGGCCGGGTCGGACGTGGGGGCGCTACGCACGCGGGCGGCGCGCAACGGCGACGGCAGCTATGCCATCACGGGCCAGAAGATATACATCAGCTGGGGCGACAACGACATCACCGGCAACGTCTGCCACCTTGTCCTGGCGCGGTTGCCGGACGGGCGCGCGGGCACCAAGGGGATAAGCCTGTTCCTGGTGCCGAAATACATTCCCGACGCGGCGGGTGAGCCGGGCGTGCGCAACGCGGTCGAGGTGATCAGCGTGGAGCACAAGATGGGGCTGCACGGCGCGCCGACCTGCGTGATGCAATACGAGGGTGCGAAGGGGTGGCTGGTGGGCGCCGAGCATGACGGGATGCGCGCCATGTTCACCATGATGAACAATGCCCGGCTTGGCGTGGGGGTGCAGGGTGTCGGCGTGGCCGAGGCGGCCTGCCAGCACGCGCTGGCCCATGCGCTGGAGCGCCGGCAGGGCCGCAGCCCGGTCGCGGGCGGTACCGGCACGATCATCGACCATGCCGACGTGCGGCGGATGGCGGCGGTGATGCGCGCGGAGACCTTTGCCGCGCGGGCCATCACGCTGTCCTGTGCCGTGGCGATCGACATGGAGACCGCCACGGGCGAGCCCGGCTGGGCGGCGCGGGCGGCCTTCCTCACGCCGGTCGCCAAGGCTGTTGGCACCTACACGGGCATCTCGGTGGCCGATACCGGGCTGCAGATGTATGGCGGCATGGGCTATATCGAGGAAACGGGCGCCGCGCAGTACCTGCGCGACGTGCGGGTGACGGCGATCTACGAGGGGACGAACGGCATACAGGCGATGGACCTCGTCGGGCGCAAGCTGGCCGATGGCGGCGAGGCGGCCTTTGCCCTGCTGGACGAGATCGAGCACGAGGCCGAGGCGGCGCGGGCCGCGCTGCCCGACCTGGCCGAGCCCGTCTGGCAGGCGGCCGAGACGCTCCGCGAGGCGACGGAGTGGATGCTGGCCCGCGATGACGTGAACGCGCGTTTCGCCGGGGCGGCGCCGTACTTGCGGGCGGTCGGCCGGGTGTTGGGCGGTCATTTCCACCTCAAGGCGGCGCTGGCCTGTGGCGGTGACGGCGCGCGCGCCCGGCTGGCGCGATTCTATATCGCGCGGCTTCTGCCCGAACACGCGGCGCTGCTGGCCCACGCCACGGCCGGGGCCGATGACCTTTACGCGCTTGATCCGGAGGACCTCGCGTCATGATGGACGGGTCAGCCCCCCTGCGCACCCCCTGGGACGTTCCCCCCGGCCATGGCGAGGCCATCACCTTGGCCGAGGGCGTGCTGTGGATCCGTCTGCCGCTGCCGATGGCGCTGGACCACGTCAACATCTACGCGCTGGACGAGGGCGACAGCTGGACCGTGGTGGACACGGGCATCCATTCGAAACGCACGGTCGCGTTGTGGGAGCAGGTGCTGGCCGGGCCGTTGCGCGGCCGCCCCGTGGGCCGTGTCATCCTGACGCATCATCACCCGGACCATATCGGCATGGCGGGCTGGCTGATGGCGCGGTTCGGCGCCGAACTGGTGACGACGCGGACCGCGTGGCTGATGGCGCGGATGCTGATCCTCGATGTCGAGGAGCGCCCCACCGAGCAGGCGCTGGCCTTCTGGCGGGCGGCGGGGATGGACCCCGAGATCCACGAGGCCCGCAAGCACGAGCGCCCCTACAATTTCGCCGACACGTCGTGGCCGCTGCCGGTGGGTTATACCCGCCTCAAGCAGGGGGACACGATCCGCGCCGGGGGCCGCACCTGGGACGTGCATATCGGCAACGGCCACGCGCCAGAGCACCTGACGCTGTGGAGCCGCGACGACAGCCTCGTGATCGCGGGCGACCAGATCATCAGCTCGATCAGTCCCAATATCGGTGTCTACCCGACCGAGCCCGAGGCCGACCCGGTAACGGACTGGCTGGAAGCCTGCGGGCGGCTTGCCCGGCTCGCGCGGGAGGATCACCTCGTGTTGTCTGGGCACAAGCTGCCCTTCACCGGCCTGCCGGTGCGGATGCGGCAGCTGATCGAGAATCACCACGGCGCGCTGGACAGGCTGCGCGCGCATCTGGCAACACCCCGGACGGCGGCCGAGTGTTTCGCGCCGCTGTTCAAGCGGCGGATCGACACGGGGACCTACGGTCTCGCGCTGGTCGAGGCGGTTGCGCATCTCAACCATCTGCATCAGGCTGGCGAGGTCACGCGGGAGCGGCGCGGCGACGGTGCGTGGCTCTGGCACAGCAAGGGGTGAGGCATCATGGGCATGGATGACAGGATCGCGACCACGGCGGAGGCCGCGGAGGCGGCGGCCGGCCCGAACTGCCGCGAGGTTCATGCCGACCCGGGCCAGCGCGCGACCGAGGTGCCAAAGGGGATGGGCAAGACCCCGGTACACCGCAAGAGCACGGCGCGCTGGGCCTACGAGCGGATGATCCTCTATATACAGAACTTCGAGAAGCAGCTCGACGAGGAACACGAGGTCGCGATGGGGTTCACCGGCGGCGATGCGGGCGTGTTGCGGATCCGCGGGATGGGGTATTTCGACCCCGATATCGTGACATTCTACGGCACCGACACGCGCGGGGCGCGGACGCAACTGGTGCAGCATGTCAGCCAGTTGAACGTGATGCTGCGCGCGCTGCCGAAAAAGGCCCCGACCGAGGCGCCCTCGCGCATCGGTTTCCGGCTGGCGGAAGAACTTGAAGACGGGTAGGGCCTGCGGCAGCATGGCCCGTGACAGGCCGGGGCAAATGCAGTATCCAGCCGGCGACACGTGAATTCCTTGCGAACTGACTGAAGGGTGCGACATGGCCGAGCACAAGCATGGCGAGATGGATATCGAGGTTCAGGAAAAGACTTTCGAGGGCTTCGTGAAGGCGATTTCATGGGGGGCGGTGCTTACCATCGCGCTGTTGATCCTGATCGCGCTGATCAACGCCTGAGCGCGGCGGGACCTCCGAACATGGCGCGCGGATGGAACGCTGGCCTGCGCCGGCTGGCATTGGTACTCGGGACGATGGCGGCGCTGGCCGGGTGTGATACGCCCGAATCGGCCTGGACCCCGCCCGACGTGGTGTCGCAGGCGGCTTACGATCACGAGGGGCCGTCACGACTGACGCTGTTCACGATGATCAACAACCGGACGGGCGCCGGCGCGCACAGTTCGCTGATGGTCAACGGGTCAGAGCGGGTGATCTTCGATCCTGCCGGGTCCTTCCGGCATGAAAAATTGCCCGAACGGGGCCACGTGCTGTACGGCATTACGCCGAAGGTGGCCGACAAGTATACGCGGTACCACGCGCGCGAGACGTTCCGCGTGCAAGTCCAGGAACTCGACGTGCCGCCCTCCGTCGCGCAGCAGGCGCTGCGGGCGGTTCAGGCATATGGCCCTGTGCCGTCGGCGCAATGTGCGCGCAGCACGTCGACGATCCTCGGGCAGCTTTTCCCCGGGCAGGTCGGGCAGACGTGGTTTCCCAAGCGGCTGTCCGAGGATTTCGGCGCCATCGCCGGCGTCAGCGAGCAGGTGCTCCACGAATACGACGACCACGACAACAGCCGGGTGCTCAGGGAATGGGTGCCGGACGCCTTTTGACGCTGTCCGCGTGCCCCCGCGCCGATACCAGGTGCGTGCCGTCGGGCCTGTCGGCGGGGCCGTTGTGGGGCCGCGTGGCTCATGGCGGCAAGGCGGTTCGGGCCACGGCGCGGTCAAGCGGCCCGTCGGGCTGAACCGGCCCGGTTGGGTTGTCGCGTCATCCGGGTCGGGTCGGGGCGCCCGGCCCTTGGCCCGACGCCGCATCGCTGTTTTCCCGGAAATCGCGCCCAAGCCTTACCGTGACATCCTGTTGACGTGGTCATTGTGCTGACGAGGCAGCGTACCGCCTGCCCCGATCGGACGGCCGGGACCCGCAGGCAGGCCCCGCGTATGCGTGGGGGCGGGTGCCGCTGATGCGCGGCGGGGGGGGGGGGGGGGGGGGGGGGGGGGGGGGGGGGGGGGGGGGGGGGGGGGGGGGGGCGGGGCGGGGGGGGGGCGCTCAGAAC
>NZ_JBKOTX010000291.1:0-5014 GCF_047086965.1 Roseovarius halophilus (ex Wu et al. 2025)
GGCGCTGGCCGCGGCGATGCGCGCCATGGCCCCGGCGCTGAGCGCGCCCATGGCACCGGATTGGTCCATGTCGATCTCGAAAGGGCCGCCGGTCATGGCCTCGACCATCGCCTGGCCTGTTGCGCAGAGCTCTTCGTAGCGCCAGACGGTCACGCGAGCCTCGGGGATCGTGGCGCGGATATCGGCCACGACGTCGGGCCAGCGGCGCGGCAGGCGCGCCAGCGCCGCCCGTTCCCGCGCCCCGAAGGGCAACCAGACCCCCTGTTGCGCCACGGTGCTGTGGCACGAGGCGAAAAAGCCCGCGTAATCGCGCACCGACAAAAAGATGCGCGTCTGATCCATGTCCCAGGCGGCGGGCAAGGCCCCCAGCCGCGCGATCAAGCCGGGGTAAAGCGTACGGTGGCGCAGCGTCAGGCGCGGGGTGCCCAGGATGTTTTCCTCGCTCAGCAACAGCCGGCTGCGGCGGTCGCCCAGCGCCCCCGGAACCATGTTTTCCAGCCGCTGCGCCGTGCGGCCCTGGACCTCGGCCACGCGGTCCGGGTGCATCTCGGGCACGGGAAAGACCAGGCTTGGCTCGTCGCGCAGGTCGCCGGGGCCGAGATAAGCCGTTCCCAGTCGCAACAATTCGCGCCGGCGTGCTTCGAATTCACGCTGCAGCAGCGTCGTTGCCGTCTTATGCGCGCCCAGATGCAACGCCAGAGTCGATAACATGGTCCCGGCCCGTTCCTGCTGCCCAGAGCTGATCTAGCCCGACCGATGCCGGCTTGTCCACGGGCCTTTTCAGGGGCCGTTGCCGAGGCCTTGCGCCCCGGACCAACGCCAGTAGCGTGACCGGATGGAGAGTGACCGCCCCTACCTTGGCATCCTGCTGATGCTGGCCTTCTGCCTGCTGGCCCCGCTTGGCGATGCCATCGCCAAGCTGCTGGGCGCCACCCTGTCGATCGGCGCGCTGATAGCGGTGCGCTTCGGGGCACAGGCACTGACACTGCTGCCGCTGGCCTTCGCAATGCGCCTGCCCTGGCCGCGGGGCGCGCGGGTGCTATGGCTTGTCGCCTTGCGCACGGCGCTGCACGTCCTGGGGATCGGGATGATGTTCACCGCCCTGCGCCACCTGCCGCTGGCCGACGCGCTGGCCATCGTCTTCGTGATGCCCTTCCTGATGCTGCTCGCGGGATGGCTCTTGCTAAACGAGGAGGTCGGCCCGCACCGCCTCGGCGCCTGCGCGGCGGGGTTTGTCGGAACCCTCATGGTGATCCAGCCGAATTTCGTCGAATCAGGCTGGCCCGCGCTGCTCCCGCTGGGCGTCGCCGTCGCTTTCGTGGGGTTCATGCTGGTGACCCGCAGGATCGCCAAGGTGGTGGACCCGACCGCCATGCAGGGCGTCTCGGGGCTGATGGCCATCGCCGTGCTGGCCCCTCTGGCGCTGGCGCTGCCCGGCTTGCCGGTGCTGTCCTTCGCGGGGCTGGGCGAGAGCAGCCCCGTCCTTCTGGTGCTGATGGCGCTGATCGGCACCGTCGCGCATCTGTTCATGACATGGTCGCTGCGCTTTGCCCCCTCGGCCACGCTGGCCCCGATGCAATACATGGAAATCCCCTTCGCCACGCTGATCGGCTGGCTGATCTTCCGCGACCTGCCCGACGGGCTGGCCGCCCTTGGCATCTGCGTCACCGTGGCGGCGGGACTTTACATCATCCTGCGCGAGCGGGCCATCTCGCGCCGCCCGTATCCGCCTGCGCCAGAAGCTCCCTGACCACGAGGTCCAGCCGGTCGCGCGGCAGGATCACCAGTATCCCCGGCGCCGCGGGCACCAGCTCCACCGGGCCTGTGGCGCGATTCGAGGTGCCCACCCGCGCATCCGCGGCCAACTCCAGACCCGTCGTGGGCCATTCCAGGCCCTGGCTGTCCACCCGGCCCGGTGCCAACGGATAGACCGAAACCGTGGTGCCCGCCGCCAGCCCCAGCCGCAGGCGCGGCGGGCAGAGGAACACCAGGCTGTCCTGTCCGATCACCAGGCAGGGCCGGTCGGGATGCCGGGCCAGCACGGTGAGCGCGGCAAGTTCGTGATCCAGACGCCCGCCCGAAACGCCCACCGCCAGCACCAGCGGCGCCTCGATCGCCCGCAGCGCCTTGTCGAAATCGGTTGTTTCCTGCTCCGTGACCGGGTGCAGGACCTCGGCCAGAACCTCCTGCCCCGAGGTCGAGAGGCTGTCCATGTCGCCGATCACCGCCTCGGGCGTGTGGCCGGCCAGCAGCGCCGCGTCGCCGCCCCCGTCGGCGGCCACCAGCCGCGGCGCCAGCGCCAGCGCCGCGCGCAGGTCTTCCTCGGCATGATCCGACCCGCCCAGCAGCGTGACCGGCGCCCGACTTGAAACAACAGCCCCTGTCACGCCCGATTAACCATGCGTCGGAAACCGCGTCATGAAAGTGTCACGAAATGATGGTGTTCCAAACATTCTTTCGATCCGCATTGCGAACACATCCTGACAGTCGTAGATTTATGGAGTAGTTCTGTAAACGAGCATCTCATGGTTGAAACACGCAAGACCCTTACGGTCTCTTACGGTGCCTTCTCGTGTACGCTGGACGGGTTCGATGACTCTGTCAGCACGATGACGGCGATCGCCGAATATTTCCGGACTTTGGCAGCGGAGGATCGGTATTTCGGGGCGGTGCCGCCGACGCCGGACGCCGAGATGCTGGCCCGCGTCGCCGAGATAGAAACCGGGCATCGGGTCGAGGCCCGTGCCGAAGCCGGTGGAACGGTGCTGCGCCGGGCCCGACCCGACCCCGGGGACAAGGTACAAACCGAGCCGGAAGATGACCCCGCCCCACCCGCCGGCGACGGCACCGCCACCGGGCCGCAGGACATCCGTTCTGTAGCGCCGCCCGAAGCGGAAAGTGCCGCGCAGGCCCAGCCCGGCGACCGGAGCGCTCCCGATCGCTCATCCGAGGCGGCGGCTGCCGATCCCCGACCAGAGCCCACGACCGCGCCGGTGGAAGATGCGGCCATTGACACGTCCGGGGGTACGTCCGGCCCGTCCCACAGCCTTGCCAACGCCGCGGGGGCGGACGAAGCCGCGCTCGCCCGCCTGCTCGACGAAGCCGACGCCCAGATGCAGGAGCCTGAAGGCAACCGCCGCCGCGCCACCATCGCCCAGCTCAAGGCCGCCGTGGCCGCGACCCGGGCCGAGGGCACGACCCGCCGACACGGTGCCAGCGACAACGCGGACGAGGTCGAAACTGCCTTCCGCGAGGACCTCGACCAAGTGATGCGCCCGCACCGCGCCCCGCGGTCAAGCACGGACCAGAGCGCGGCAAGGGACAAACGCGCCGGTCCGGCGCCGCTCAAACTGGTGGCCGCCCAGCGCGTCGATGGGGCCCCCGGCACCTCTGCCAGCCAACCGGAGGATCCCGCGCTGCCCCACCCGGCGAACATTCGCCCCGAAAGCCCCACCACCGAGGGCTTTGCCGATTTCGCCGACCGCATGGAGGCGCGCGCGCTGCCAGACCTGCTGGAAGCCGCTGCGGCTTATATCACCTTCGTCGAAGGGGCCGAGGCGTTTTCGCGCGCACAAATCCTCCGCCGCGTGCGCCAGGCCGCCCCGCTGGGCTTCAAAAGCGAGGATGGATTGCGTGGCTTCGCCGAGCTTCTGCGCCGGGGGCGGCTGATCCGGGTGCGCGAGGGAGGGTTCCAGGTGGCCGAGGACACGCGCTTCCATCCGCGCAGCCAGGCAAGCTAAACCCGACGCACGAAGGGCCGGCCACCGGCGGCGCGACAATCGGTTGCCGGATCCGCCCACGGCCCCCTGAATCCGAGCGACCATCACCGGCAAGCGCCCCAGCCTGATGGCCCCTGTCCCTGAGGCCTTGGTGTCGCCGCCGCGGCGTCATTCGGGCGAAAGCTCCGAGGACGAGTCCGCGCCGCGATACCGCCGCAACGCCATGTTCAGGGCCGCGCCGAGCAGGACAAGGTAGGACGACAGGTAGAACCACATCAGCAGCGCGATCACCGCCCCGATCGAGCCGTAGACCTCGTTGTAGTTCGAGAAATTCGCAACATAGGAGGAAAACAGGGCCGACATGGCGAACCAGCAGACCACGACCACCCCGGCTCCGGGGGTGAACCAGGCCAGCCTCTCGCGCGCCATGTTCGGCCCGTAGCGATAGAGCAGGCCCAGCCCGAGAACCAGGACCGCGATCGCCACGGCCCAGCGCAGGATCTCGAGAAGCCAGGCCCAGCCCCCGATAAAGGGCAGGAATTGCAGCAGGATCGGCGTGACCACCACCAGAAGCAGCGCCACGATAGCGATTCCCACCAACGCCGCCGTCAGCATCAGCGCAACAAGGACATGACCCAGCCCGCCACGGTTCGGCCGCCCGAAGATGGCGTTCAGCCCGCGCATCAGCGCCGCGACCCCGGCCCGCGCCGACCAAAGCGCCACGCCGATGGACAGCCCGGTCGTCCAGCCCAGGGTCTGGCCGCCCGCGCCCAGCAGCCGGTCGATCTGGGCCGCGAAGAGCCCGAAGGCGCCTGGCGGGATGAAATCGCGCATCAGCTCCAGTTGCCCCTCCACCACCTCGGGATCGGCCAGCAAGCCGAAAAGCGAGATCGTGGCCGCGATACCGGGAAAAATCGCGAAGAGCGCGTAGAAGGCCACCCCGGCCGAGATCAGGCTGGCGTTCTTCTCGTCGGCATAGGCCAGACCCTGGCGCAGCTCAGTCCAGCCCAGCCGTGCCATCACCTGGTGAACAGGATCAGCTCGGGCAGGCCGGTCAGAGGCGCCTCGAGAAGGCGCATGGCCGCCAAGCTGACCTGACTGCCTGCCCCTGGATCACCGCCCGCCGGGCGCAGCTCAACCGCGATGCTGGTGCCCGCGGAGGGGTTGTCGGCACGCCCCTCGACCACACCGTCCACCAGCGGCGTCTTGATCCAGATCCCCGGCTCCGCGGCCGACCCGAGCGTCGCGATGGTCCGGCCCAGCCGCCGCGCCCCGGCATCGGCGGCGCCCGCGAC
>NZ_JBKOTX010000292.1:0-5005 GCF_047086965.1 Roseovarius halophilus (ex Wu et al. 2025)
ACGCTACGGTGTGCTGATTGACAGCCTTCCGGGCTTGCGCTACGCCGCCGGCTTCACCGTGACATGAGGCGACGAGATGGCACGCAAACGCAAGGGCCGAGCGCCGCCTACCGCCCCGCCACCTGAGACACCGGCATGGCGCCACGCAGCTTTCACGGATGGGCGTTTCAAGGCCGATCCGCCCGTTTCCGCGTGGTTCTCGGACCAGCGCCATGCGATAAACTGTCCGATATCCGGAGGGTCGAGTGATCGAATCACGTGTTCTGAAATTACTGGTGCCCAGCCTCGTCTGGCTGGCCGTCGCCGTTGCGGCCGCCGGCGCCACGGAAACGCGGTTCACGGCGCCCGGCGCGTCCGACGATTTCTCGGACAAGCTGCGCGGCACGTCCCTCTCGCTCGAGGTGGCCGGGCGGGCCGATGCCTCCCCGCAGGATCTTGTCGCCGCCGCACAGGCCGATTACGCGCGGCTGACAGGCGTGCTCTACGCGGCGGGCTATTACGGCGGCGTCATCTCGATCACGATCGACGGGCGCGAGGCGGCCGACATCCCGCCGCTGACGCGGCTTTCCGCGGTCAATCGGCTGGAGATCACCGTGGATCACGGCGCCGCCTTCACCTTTTCCCGCGCCAGCCTCGCCCCGCGCGCCCCGGGCACCGATCTGCCCGAGAATTTCGCCGTCGGCCAGCAGGCCCGCGGCGACCTTGTCCGTCAGGCGGCCCGCGCGGGCATCGACGCATGGCGCCGGGCTGGTCATGCCAAGGCCCGCGTCGCGCAACAGGATCTGGTCGCCGATCACCGCGGCCGAACGCTCGAGGCGCGGCTGGCAGTGGCGCCGGGGCCGCGCCTTTCCTTCGGCACCCTGCGCGTGAAAGGCGACAGCCGCGTACGGGCCAAGCGCATACGCGCCATCGCCGGCCTGCCCACGGGCGAGGTCTACGCGCCCGACGCGGTCAAGGATGCCTCGAAGCGCCTGCGCCGCACGGGGGTCTTCCGGTCCGTCGCCCTGCAGGAGGCCGAACAGGTCAGCCCCGGTGACCGCCTGGATATCGAGGCCAAGGTCGCCGATGCCAAGCCGCGGCGTGCCGGCGCCGGGATCGAGCTTTCCTCGCAGGAGGGCCTCACGCTGTCCAGCTTCTGGTTGCATCGCAACCTGCTCGGCGGGGCCGAGCGGTTCAGGGTCGATGGCGAGGTCGGCGGGATCGGCGGCGATTCCGGCGGCATCGACTACCGCCTGTCCACCCGCTTCGACCGGCCGGCGACCTTTTCGGCCGATACCGGCCTCTTCCTTGTGGCCAGCATCGAGGAACTGGACGACCGCGACTTCCGCGAGCGCAACATCGAACTTGGCGGCGGCCTGACGCATGTCTTTTCCGACAGGCTCACCGGCGAGGCCGGCGTGACCCTGCGCTACGCCGAGATCGACGACGACCTCGGATCGCGCACCCTGAGCCATCTTCTGTTTCCCGCGCGCCTGACATGGGACAGGCGCGACGACACCCTCGACCCGACGACGGGCACCTTTCTCGACCTCGAAGCCGCGCCTTTCATCGGTCTCGACGAAAGCTCGACCGGCGCCCGCCTGTTCGCCGACGCCCGCGCCTACAGGGCCTTCGGCGCGAATGACGGCGTGACCCTCGCCGCGCGCGCGCAGGCCGGCTCGGTCGCCGGGGCGGCGATTTCCGACATCCCGCCGGGGATGTTGTTCTTTTCCGGCGGCGCCGGAACGGTGCGCGGGCAGTCCTACCAGTCGCTGGCGGTTGATCTCGGCGGCGGGCAGCGCGTCGGCGGCCGCTCGTTCCTGGGCTTCAGCGGCGAAGTCCGCGCGGACGTGGGCGCCAAGTTCCAGGCCGTCGCCTTCGCCGATACAGGGTTCATCGGCGAGGGGTCCTGGGGCACCGAAAACGGCGATTGGCACAGCGGCGCCGGGCTCGGCGCGCGCTATGCCACCGGCGTCGGCCCCATCCGCGTGGACGTCGCCACCCCGCTCGGCAGCGACGCCGGGCAGGATTTCGAAATCTACATCGGTATCGGACAGGCATTCTGATGCGCCTTCTCGTTCTCGTCTCCCTGATGCTCGCCTTGTGGACGGCCCCCGCCCCCGCGCAGGAGACCGCGCAGGACGATCGCGGCTATGTTCAGGCGTTTCTCGAGGACAACCTGTCGGCTGCCGGGCGCGAGGTCCGGATCGAGGGGTTCGAGGGCGCGCTGTCCTCGCGGCTGAGTATCGACCAGCTCAGCATCGCGGATGACTCGGGCCAGTGGATCGTGCTGCGCGATGTCACGCTCGACTGGACGCGCAGCGCGCTCCTGTCGGGGCGGGTGCAGGTCGATACGCTCCGCGCCGGCGAGATCCGGCTGGAACGCCTGCCGGGCACGTCCGAGGATATCTCGGTCGAGGACAGCGCCGCGCAGCCATTCGCCCTGCCCGAGCTGCCCGTGTCAATCGAGATCGGCACGCTCGACGCGCCGCGCGTCACGCTCGGCCCGGCGGTTCTGGGCCAGCGGGCCGACCTTGCCGTTGCGGGCGGCCTGTCGCTCGTCGGCGGCCAGGGCAAGGCCCGGCTCGATATAAAGCGCACCGACCGCGACGACGCGTTCAAGCTGCGGGCGGCATATGACAACGAAACACGCGTCCTGTCCCTCGACGCCGACCTGCGCGAGGCCGAGGACGGGCTGATCGGCACCCTTCTCAACCTGCCCGACCGCCCCTCGCTGGCGCTGCGCGCCGCCGGCGAGGGCCCGCTGAGCGATTTCACCGCCAGCATCTCGCTGGCCACCGGCGGACAGGACAGGCTGGCCGGCGACGTGACGCTGCGCGACACCGGCGAGGCGCGCGACACGCCGGGCACCACCTTTGCCGCCGAGTTGTCGGGCGACGTGGCACCGCTCTTCCAGCCCGAATTCCGGCCCTTCTTCGGCAGCCGGGCCAGCCTTGCCATCCGCGGCGTGCGGGGCGCCGACGGCAGCCTGCGCCTGTCTGATGTCACGCTGGACGCCGCGGCGTTGTCGCTTGACGGGCAGCTCGATCTCGATCCGCAGGGCTGGCCCAGCCGGTTCGCGCTGTCCGGCACACTGGGTGGCGACGGGCCCGTGCGTCTGCCGATGGGGGGGCCGGAAACGCTGATCGACAGCGCCCGGATCGATGCGCGGTTCGATGCCGCGCGCGCCGATGGCTGGACCGCCGATATCACCATCGCGCGCCTTGTCCGGGACGGCCTGACCGTCGGCGCGGCCGACCTGACGGCGCGCGGCCGTATCGACCGGGCCGCGCCGCAGGGGGCCAGCGCGCAGCTCGCGCTCACCGCCACCGGGCTTGACCATCACGACACCGCGATCGCCACCGCCCTCGGCCCCCGGCTTGACGCCCGGATGCAGCTGGACTGGCAAGAGGGCAGCCCGCTCTGGATCAACGATCTGCGGCTCACCTCCGGCGGAACCGAGCTGCACGCCGATGCACGGCTGCAAGCCTTGGCGGACGGCCTGCCAATGGACGGCCGGGCGCAGCTCGACACGCCCGATCTCGCGCGGTTCGCCCCCCTTGCCGGTCGCGAACTGGCCGGCGCGGCCGACATGACGCTCGAGGGCC
This sequence comes from Roseovarius halophilus (ex Wu et al. 2025), assembly GCF_047086965.1. NCBI lineage: Bacteria > Pseudomonadati > Pseudomonadota > Alphaproteobacteria > Rhodobacterales > Roseobacteraceae > Roseovarius > Roseovarius halophilus (ex Wu et al. 2025). The sequence goes on from NZ_JBKOTX010000292.1 coordinate 3,588, forward strand.
GCGCCACCCTGCTCAGCGGGGCCTTCGACGGACAGGTTCGCGCAACCACCACCGACCTCGCAACCGGCACGCCCCGGCTCGATCCGCTGCTGGCCGGCGAAACCCGCCTGGCGCTCAAGGCAGCCCGCGACGAAACCGGCACCGCGATCGAGCGCCTGAACCTCGACAACGACGCGGTGGATGCCGATATCTCGGGCCGCATCTCGCCGCGGGACGGGCAGCTTGACGTGGTCGCCGCGCTGACCGACATCGCGCTGGTCGAGCCGCGGGTGGCCGGCCCCGCGCGGCTCGACACGCGGGTGACATGGCAGGCCGGCGGCGACGTCACGATCAGCCGACTGGCCGCGACGCTGGCCGGCGCGGAGATCGAGGCCGACGGCCGTCTTGACCCCGAGGATCCGGCACTGCCCGTGCAAGGCGGCGTCACGGCACGCATCCCCGATCTTTCGGCCTTTGCCGCGCTCGCAGGGACGCCGCTCAAGGGCAGCTTGAGTTTCAGCGCCGATGGCAGCGGCGCAATCAGGGCGGGCCGGTTCGACCTGCGCGGCGACGCATCCGGCGACAGCCTCGCCACCGGGATCGCGGATCTCGACAAGCTGATCGCCGGAAAGCTTGACATGCGGTTCGATGCCGGGCGCGACAACGAGACCCTGCGGCTGAGCCTGTTCGAGGCGGAAACCCCCATGGTGCGCCTCAGCGCCCGGTCAACAGCGGCCGACAGCCCTGTCGCCCTGTCGATGCGGCTGGCCGATCTCGGGGCGTTCGCCCCCGGTCTCGACGGCCCCCTCACCGCCGAGGGCACGCTGCAGCCCATCACGCCCGATGCGCGGGAGCTGGATGTCGACCTCGCCGCGGATGGCCCCGGTGGAATGCGGATACGCGCGGCGGGCACGATACGCGACCTCGGCCGGCAGCTCGACCTGTCGCTTTCCGGCGCGCTTCCGCTCGCGCTCGTCAACCGGCAACTGGCGCCGAACTCGCTTCGGGGAACGGCCACCTACGACCTGCGGCTTGACGGGACGCCCGGGCTTGCCGCGCTGTCCGGCACCGCGCGGACCGAGGGCGCCCGCGCCGCGCTGCCCGCGCTCGATACCGCGCTCGAAGGGATCGACGCCACGGTCACGCTCGGCGCGCAAACCGCCCGGATCGAGCTGTCCGGCAGCCCGCTGGACGGCGGCAGTTTCACCTTGAACGGGCCGGTGTCGCTCGTGCCGCCGCACGCTGCCGATCTCGCCGTGGCGCTGTCCGGGCTCACGCTCACCGATCGCAAGGTATTCACCACGACGGCCGACGGCACGCTGTCCGTCATCGGACCGCTGACGGGCGGGGCGCGCATCGGCGGCCGCGTGACGCTTGGTCGGGCGGATATCCGCGTGCCCTCCGGCACGGCCGCCGAGGCGGTCGCCCTGCCGGGGCTG
>NZ_JBKOTX010000293.1:0-4987 GCF_047086965.1 Roseovarius halophilus (ex Wu et al. 2025)
GCGCGTCCCGGGCGGCCCGATGCGCCGGCCGCCGCGCAAACCGCCGATCCGGCCACCACCGAGACGGCAGACGCCGCGCCACAGGTCCGGTCGGGCGGTGGGATCCGCACCATGTCCCCAGAGGAGTTCCAGGCCGGTACTGCCGTCGACATCTGGGTGGAACAGCTCAACGACCTGCGCGACGATGCCGAGCGCCTCCGGGCCTTCAACCTCACGCCGGCCGCCGCCAGCGACCTCATCAGCGAAATGATCCACGGGCTGCGCCGCCTCGACGTGATCGGGGACATGCGCGCGCGGCTCAAGGCCATCGACTACGGCATGACGGTTGACAAGCAGGCGCCGCCCGCGGCCATCGTCTGCGCCGAATGCATCAACCGCTTCGTTCACACGCTGGGGGCCGATCGGCTGGCCGAGGGCGACCGCCCTGCGGTGGCCCTGCCCGAAGGCGGCGAGCGCCCCGTTTTCGCCCCCCGCCCCGAGGCCGATAGCGCCATGACGCTGCCCGCCGACCCGCGCCCCTCCGCCGAGGAGACATGGACGGACTGGGTCTATGCGCTTGACACGCTGTTCACCGGCAATGCGCGTGACACCGACGCGGGCGAGATCAACATCGAACAGAACCTCGCGCTCGGGCGCGTGCTCGGCGGTCTCGAAGGCCGCGACGCGTCCACCCCCGACCAAGGTCAGACAGCATGATCCACATTCGCCCCGATCCCGGCCACCCGCATGGCGGCTACGCCGAAATCACCCTTCCCGCCGACAAGGCGCCGGGCGACACCGTCGAGGTTGCGGTGTTCGACAATTACTCCGAACGCTATCTCGGCGATGAGGGGTGGCAGGCCACGCGCGACGCCTTCGGCCCGTACACCGTGCAGCGCGACGGGGCCAACGCGCGGCTGGTGATCGGCCCCGAGATCGTCAACCGGATCGAGGAATATGCCAATGTCCGCCTCGAAGTGGGCGACGCCGCCCAGGACATCGGCTGGCCGGAGGAAATCGTGCCGGCGCCAGGCGCGGCGCGCATCGGCGGCATCCTGTCGGCGCGCAGGCCCGAGCGTGATACGGGGCCTGCCCTCGCCGTGCGTCTTGACGAGCCTCAGCCCGAGGACGCCCCCGCCGAGCCCGCGCCGTCCGAACCTGCCAGCACCGAGAACGAGGCCGGCGCCGACACGGCAGACAGCCCCGGAGCCCCGCGGGAAACGCCTGACGTGACAGCCCCGGCAGGCGGGAATGTTCCGGGCGGCCGCTGGCTCTGGCTGGCCGCGCTGCTGCTCGTCGCGGCGGGCGGCGTGGGGTGGTACCTGATGCAAGACCGGTCCGAACCGACCGCCGAAACCACGCCCCCCGACCCCGAGGAACCCATCCAGACGGCCTCGCCCGAACCCGAGACGGCGCCCGCCCCCTGCAGCCTCGAACTCTTGCAAGCCGTATCCGGCTTTGCCGACCAGGCGGCGGCGCTGCGCGAGTGCGGCGGCGAGGTCAGCCCCGATACCGCGCTCACCATCCTCGAAGGCGCCGCCGCCGACGGGGACGCCGATGCCCTGCTTCTTTTCGGCGAAATCTACGATGCCGACACCACCAGACCCGTGATCGAGGGGACGATCGGCCTGACCTTCAGCGACAACCCGGCCACCGCCGCAGATTACTACAGCCGGGCCGCCGAGGCCGGATCGGCTCAGGCGCACGACCGGCTCAGCACCCTTTGCGAAAGGCTCGAAGGCATGTCCGACACGCTGGCGCGCGGCGCCTTCAACGACCATTGCGGATCATGAGGAGACCCTAGATGCTGCACCGAATGGCCTTCATCCTTGGCGCCGCCCTCTGTGCCGCGCTGATCGCCCCGTCGCCACTGTCCGCGCAGAACGCCCGCCCGCTGCTGGTCGACGGCACGAATACCGTCTACCAGCGCGTGTTGACGCGCCCCTCCACGCCCCTGCACGACGCGCGCGACGGCGCCGAAACAGCCAAGCTGCCCGCTTTTCAGCCGCTTTACGTCTACGGCGACGCTGAAGGCTGGAAACAGGTCGGCCCCTCGCCCACGGCGGGCCCCACCGGCTGGGTACGGTCGGGAGATGTCATGGCGTGGCGGCAGAACATCGTCGGCGCCTTCACCAACGCGGCCGGGCGCCAGCGGCAGTTGCTGTTCGACTCCGAGGAACAGCTGCGCTGGCTGCTCAACCACGAAGCGATGCGGCAGGTGCAGGACCGTCTGCTTGCCGAGGCCGATGCCGGCATCGCCGACGACGCGCGCGGCATCGTCGCCGTCGAGCCCGAGGAATACGTCAACATCCGTGATGAACTTTACGTCATGCCCATTCTCGATTTCGTCGAGGATCTGCACCCCCTCAACTACGAGGAACTGCTGCTGATGCAGGTCGCCTCGGTCCCGCTCGAGGCCGAAAACACGCTCGCCGGCAATGACAGCGGCGACACGGGCGCCTTCGACGTGGGCATCGTCTTCGTGCTGGACACAACCCAGTCGATGGACCCCTATATCGCCCGCACGCAGAAAGTGCTGCAACGCACCGTCCGCCAGATTGCCGGCACGGAAATCGGCAAGCTGGTGAACTTCGGCGCCATCGGCTTCCGCGACAATACCGAGGCCGCGCCGGGGCTGGAATACCGCACGCGCCTGCTGGCCGACATGAAACGCCGCACGGACCAGCAGCCGGTGATCGACGCAATCGGTGGCGCAAGGGTGGCCGTCGTCAATTCCCCCGGTTTCAACGAGGACAGCATCGCCGGGGTGGAGGACGCGATCACCGAGATCGACTGGCAGCAATCGGGCGGCGACGATCCGGTCGACGCGCGCTACGTCATCCTCGTCACCGATGCCGGCCCCAAGGACCCGCGCGACCCGAACGCGCGCTCGCCCATCAGCGTTAACGAGATCCAGGCCGATGCCGAGGGACGCAACATCGTCACCATGACGCTGCACCTGAAAACACCCACCGGTGGCGACGCCAACCATGCCTATGCCGAAGGGCGGTACCGCGCCTTGTCGCGCTTCGCCGGGCGCGAATTCTATTTCCCCATCGAAGGCGGCTCGGAAGAGGCGTTCGAAGGCGTCGCGACCCGCCTCGTGACCGCGATCACCGATCACGTGCGCATGGCCCGTGGCGAGGAAACGCTGCTCGACAAGGAGGAAACCGGCGAGGACCTGTTGCTGCTCGGCCGGGCCATGCGGCTGGCCTATCTGGGCCGCGAAAGCGAGGCTCAGGCGCCCGACGTCTTCCGCGGCTGGGTCAGCGACCGCGCGGTCGAGGCCCCGCGCGAAATGGCGATCGAGCCGCGCCTGCTGATCACCAAGAACGAGATGGCCACCATGGCCGAACTGATCGAGAACCTTGTGCGCATCGGGGAACAGAGCCAGGGCAGCGGCGACGCCATGAGCTTCTTCGAGCAGGTCCGCGGCGTGATCGCCGACATGGCGACCAACCCCGACCGCCGCATCAACGCCGAGGCACGGACCGTCGGCGGCGCGCTCGAATATCTCGACCGCCTCCCCTATCGCAGCCAGCTTCTCCAGATGACCGAGGAAAGGTGGGCACAAAGCGCGATGCTGCGCCGCTCGATCATCGACGGGATGCGCCAGAAGCTTACCCAGTACCGCAAGTGGCTGTTTGATCCCACGGTCTGGACCCCGCTCTACGATGGCGCCCCGGACGGCGAAATGGTCTTTGCCATGCCGTTCGACGTGCTGCCCTGACCGGTCCGGAAGCGCCATGGCCCACCGGCTGCATATCGACGATCTGCGCGTCACGCTGGGCGACGGCGAACGCAGGTTCACACTGTGCACGGGCAACTGGTCCGTCGCGGGGGGCGAGGTGGTCGGGTTCTCCGGTCCCTCCGGCACGGGCAAGACCCTGCTGCTCGAACTTCTCGGGCTTTTGCGCGCCCCCGACAGCGGCGGCTACCGCGCCGAGGGCACGGCCACCCACGACTTTGCCGCGCATTGGCGATCCCGCCGCGCGCTCGCGCTCTGCGCGGCGGCGCGGGGCGGCTTCTTCGGGTTCGTGCCACAGGCCGGCGGGCTGCTGCCCTTCCTGACGGTGGCGCAGAACGTGGCCATCACCCAGCAGATCGCCCGCCGCCCCGATCCGGGCTGGCGGGACGACCTGCTTGAGCGTCTGGGGCTGTCGGCCGTGGCGCAGCTGCGTCCCGGGGCGCTGTCCATCGGGCAACGACAACGCGTCGCCATCGCCCGGGCACTCGCCCATCGCCCCTTCTGTGTCATCGCCGACGAACCCACCGCCGCGCTCGACCCCGAGAACGCGCACGCGGCGCTGTCGTTGCTGATCGGGGCGGCCCGTGCCGGCGGGGCCGCCACGCTGCTTTCCAGCCACGACGCACCGGCGCTGGCGCAGTTTCCGATGCGGCGCATGATGCTCACGGCGGCGGCCGACCCGCAGGCACCCGGCCACGTCATCAGCACCCTGAGCGAAGCCGCGCCCACCACGGCGGAGGCATCGTGATGCCGCTCGTCCTCCGCCTTGCCCTGCGCGACCTGCTCTTTCACAAGACGCACCTCGTGTGCAATGTCGCGGTGCTGGCGGGCGTGCTCGTGCCGCTCATGGTGCTGTTCGGGGTCAAGAACGGGGTCTACAACGCGCTGGTCGGCGAGTTGCTGTCGAACCCCCGGATGCTGCAGATCGACACCTCGGGCAATGCCAGCTTCACCAAGGCGGACGCCGAAACCGTGCGTGGTTGGCCCGATACCGGTTTCGTCACGCTGAAAACCCGCAGCCAGTTCGATTTCGTCAACGTCCGCAAGCAGGGCGCGCGCGGCCTGTGCGACGCGGTGCTCATCCCCAGCGGCACCGGCGACCCGACGCTGCCCGACGGGCTGGCGTTGGCGCGCGGGCAGGCCGTGGTGAGCGCGCGCCTCGCCGCGCAGCTCGATATCGTGGCGGGCGACGACATCGCCATTTTCACGCAGGCCGAGGACCGCCCCAGGCAGCTGCGCCTGCCGCTCAGGGTCGCCGCC
>NZ_JBKOTX010000294.1:0-4985 GCF_047086965.1 Roseovarius halophilus (ex Wu et al. 2025)
GCCGCGATGATGAGCGGAAAGGGGATCGACAGGAAGAACATGGCGATGAAGGCCGCGCCGGCCAGCGCCCAGTCCCGCGGGCCGCCGAGCGCGCGCCGGGCGAGAGACAACAGCGCCTGCAGCACGATCACCACCACCGCGGCCTTGACCCCGACGAAGACCGATTGCACCAGCGCCACCTGCCCGAGATGCGCATAGCCGAGCGCGAGGGCGAGGATGACCGCCGCACCCGGCAGCACGAACAGCAGCCCGGCGATCAGCCCGCCCGGCACGCCGCGCAGCCGCCAGCCGGCATAGGTGGCCAGTTGCATCGCCTCGGGGCCCGGCAGCAGCATGCAGAAGGACAGCGCGCCGAGGAACTGTTTCTCGGTCAGCCACGCGTTGCGCTCCACCAGCTCGGCATGCATGAGCGAAATCTGCGCGGCCGGCCCGCCGAAGCTGAGCAGGCCGATGCGGCCGAAGACCGTGAAGAGGCGGGCGAGGGGCGGGGCCATGCCGTGGGTGATAGCCGTGCCACGGGCACATGCAAGCGGTTTGGCGGCTGTCGTGCAAACTTCACACGGGCGCCGGGGCGGCATCAGCCGTCGGGCGGGCCGTCGAAACCGAGCGCGGCCAGCGGCGCGTCGCGCCGTTCGCCCCATGCGGCCAGCGATTGCGCGACGCGGGCCGCGGCCGACTCTTCGCCGTCGTCGGCACGGGTGACGGCCCACCATTCCAGCGACATGCCCTCGTGCCCGATGGGGCGGGCCACCAGCGTGCCGTCGGCCAGTTCCGGCGCGATGGCCCACGAGCTGAAGAGTGCCACGCCATATCCCGCGCGGATCAGGTCGATGGTGGCTTCGGGCGTCTCCAGCGCCGTGACACGGCGGAAGGCCGCGTTGGGCTTGCCCAGCAGCGTTTCCCATTCGAAGCCCGGTTCGACCGTCAGCGGATAGGTGAACAGGCGTTCATCGCCGAATGCCGCGCTGTCGAAGACCGGCGCGGCTGCACAGGGATGCGTGGGCGCCATCACGGCAACGAGCGGATCGGCGGCAAGCCGGGTCCAGTGGAACCTGTCGGCGGAGGCGGGCCGCCCGTACACCGTCGAGACATCAACCATCCCCTCGCGCAGGGCGGCCAGCGGTCGGCGGGTCGCCCCGCCCGACAGCTCGATGACAAGGTCCGGGGCGTCGCGCGCCAGCCTGTCGAGAAAGACGGGAAGCCAGTGAAACCGGCTGTACGTCGCCTGTCCGAGGCGAACGATGCGATGACCGGCGCGCTGCCGCGCCTCGATCTCGTCCTCGAGCTGGGCCAGTTCCCGCAGCATCGGGTCGGCGAAGGCCACCAGCCTGTCGCCCTCGGGCGTGAGGGTGACGCGGCCCTCGACACGACGCGCAAGGCGCGTGCCGAGCCGCCGCTCGGCCTCGCGCAGGCGGTGCGTGACGGCGGATTGCGTCAGGCCTAGGCGCGCGGCCGCCGGGGTCGCGCCGCCGGTCTCGGACACGGCGAGGAGAACGACCAGATGGTGAAGGCCGAGGCGCGGCAGCATCCGGCAATGAAATCATTTCAAATGAATTTTGAAAACTAGGAATTTGTTTCAATACCGTGTCTCTTCTATCCACGCGGCATGACAACCCGCACGATCACGCCGCCACACCCGATGACAGCGACCATGCTGCTTGTTCTCTGTGCCGTTCTTTTCGGCCTCACGCCGCTGTTCGCGCGGGGGCTGCAGGCCGAGGGGATGAGCGATGCCGCGATTGCCTTCTGGCGCTACGGGGTTTCGGCGGTCTGCCTGTTGCCGTTCGTGCCGCGCCGGCGGGAAAAGCGCGGACAGGCGCTGTTACTGGTCATGGTCGGGCTGTTGATGGGGCTGGGCTGGATCGCGTACCTGTCGGCCATCCGCAGCGCCCCGGTGGCCGCCGCCGGGGTGGTCTACATGTCCTATCCGCTGTTCACGGTGCTGTTCGCGTGGATCCTGATCGGACACAGGCCGGGGGCGCGGGCGGTTTGCGCGGGAGTGCTGATCCTCGCGGCGGCGGGGATGCTGTTGCAGCCGGGCGTGTTGTCGGGGCAGGCGATGCAGGCCCTGCTGTGGTCGCTGCCGGCGCCCATGTCCTTCAGCCTCGCGATACTCGTGCTGACGGCGATGACACCGCGGCTGGGCGTGCTGGAGAAGATGGTCTGCGCGCTGGGCGGGGCGGCGCTGGCGCTGGGGCCGGTCGCGCTGTTCACGCCGGCGGGTGGTGCCGTGCCCGTGTCCGTCGAGGGCTGGGGGCTGCTGTTGTCGCTTGCCGCCGGTACGGCCTTCGTGCCGCAGATGATCTACACGATGGCCGGCCCCTTCGTCGGCCCGGCGCGGGCCTCGGCGACGGGGGCGTTCGAGCTGCCGACGATGATCGTGATCGGCTGGCTTGCGCTGGGCGAGGCGCTGGGCCCGCGCGAGGCGCTTGCCGGGGCGATGGTGGTTCTGGCGATCTGTCTCGCGCCGGCCGTGCGCGTCGATCCCGGCGCGCGGGGCTGAAACTGCCGGTGATCGGCCGATGCTGGCGGTCCGGGATTTCGGGGGAATAAAGTGCAGGCTTCTGTTGCCAGGTGCCTGCGAACCCCGCCTGACCTTGCTAGAGGCCAGGGCTTCAAGGTTTCGGTCTTGTTACCGCTTACGCGGCAACGGCGACCGGAGCACGATTGTCGTTGGCAATTATGCTTTATCGGACCGATAACGGTGGTACCTCACCGGGACAAAGCAACCCCTTTACACGTTCGTCGATCCTGTTTCGGCCCCATGTCCCGCCAACGACAGGTTATTGGTGGAGCCGCCGGGTACCGCCCCCGGGTCCGATCCGCTTATTACGAGCGCGTTTATGTCCATAGTTCCTTTGGGAACACTGCGAATATAGGGGCTCGGGCGGCGTTTGCAATGGGGGTCGTGCGCTCAGCAGGCTTTGCGCACGACGTAGGTCTGCACGCCGTCGGCCTCGGTCACGGAGACGAGGTCATGCCCCGCCTCCGCGCAGAAATGCGGCACGTCCACGACCGCCGCGGGGTCGTCGGCGCGCAACTCGATGCACTGGCCGGGCGTCAGCGGGCCCAGCCGTTTGCGCAGTTTCAGAACCGGCAGCGGGCACAGCAGGCCGGTCGCGTCGAGGTGGTCGGTAATCTCCATGCCGGTGAAATAATCGGCACGTTTCAGGCTGTCCACAAAGATGTGACCGTTTGGCCGCGTGACCCGCGCGCCCCGAGCGGCTATGTCACACGCATGTTCGGAATCGAAATCATCGACGCGGGGCTGCTGCCCGCCATGGTCGTGGCCCTGCTGGCCGGGATCGTCTCGTTTCTCAGCCCCTGCGTGTTGCCCATCGTGCCGCCCTACCTGGCCTACATGAGCGGGGTCACGCTGACCGATCTGAGCAGCGCCGGGCAGGCCCGCGCGCGGGCCGTGGTCCCCGCGCTGTTCTTCGTCCTGGGGCTGAGCACGGTTTTCCTGTTTCTCGGGTTCACCGCCTCGGCCATCGGCGCGGCCTTCCTGCAGTACCAGGGATGGTTCAACACGATCGCCGGCATCCTCGTGATGATCTTCGGCGCGCATTTCGTCGGCGTTTTCCGGATCGGCTTCCTTGACCGCGAAGCGCGGATGGACGTGGGCGACAGGGGCGGGTCGTCCTTCGGGGCCTACGTGCTGGGGCTGGCCTTCGCCTTTGGCTGGACGCCCTGCATCGGGCCGCAACTGGGCGCGATCCTGTCGCTGGCCGCGTCCGAGGCCAACGTGACGCGGGGAACGGTTTTGCTGGCGGTCTATGCCGCCGGGCTTGGCGTCCCCTTCCTGCTGGTGGCGGCCTTCCTGCCGCGGATGAGCGGGCTGATGAGCTGGATGAAGCGGCACATGGAGCGCATCGAGCGGGTCATGGGGCTGCTGCTCTGGACGATCGGCCTGCTGATGCTGACCGGCGGATTCTCCGCCTTCTCGTTCTGGCTGCTGGAGACGTTCCCGGTGCTGGCCACGCTGGGCTGAGCCGCGCGGTCAGAGGGCCAGGTATTCCATCTCGTCGCCCTGCGAGCGGGCGCCGTCGCCGGCGGGGCGAATCATCAATGCGTTGGCATTGGCCAGAACCGACAGCAGGGCGCTGTCCTGCCGCGGCTCGGGGGTGATGAGGCCGTTCGCGACCTCGGCGCGCATGTAGTGCTCGCGCGGGCCGCCCTGTGGCAGGTCCCGCGACAGCCGCGCGGTACGGCGCGGCGCGGGTTCGGCGCCCAGCCCCTGCAATGCCCGGACCATCGGCGCGAGGAAGACATGCCCGCAGACCATCGCCGATACCGGGTTGCCGGGCAGGCCGACCATCGCCGCGTCGCCCATGCGGCCGGCCATCAGCGGTTTGCCCGGGCGCATCGCCACCTTGTAGAAGCTTCGGGCTACGCCCAGCCCTTCGGCCACCCGGCCGACCAGATCGTGATCGCCGACCGACGCGCCGCCGATCGTGACCACGATATCGGCGCCCCCGGCCAGCGAGAACGCGGTTTCCAGCGAGGCGGTATTGTCCCGCGCGATGGGCAGGATGCGCGCGCGGGCGCCGATGCTTTCCAGCATGGCCTTGAGGCCGAAGGTGTTGGACGCGATGATCTGGTCCGGGCCCGGGGCCTCGCCCGGCATGATCAGTTCGTCGCCGGTGGAAATCAGCGCCACCTCGGGCCGCCGCGTGACGCGGATCTCGGGCAGGTTCATTGCCGCCAGCAGGGCGATGTCGGCCGGGGTCAGCACACGCGGCGCGCGCAGCCTGTCGCCGACGCGGAAATCGGCCCCGGCGGGGCGCACGTGGTCGCTGTCGCCCGGCCCGTCGCGCAGCGTGACGGTGTCGCCCGCGCGGTCGACATCCTCCTGAATGACGACGCGGTCGGTACCCTCGGGCAGGGGCGCGCCCGTGAAGATGCGCACGGCCTGTCCCGCGCCGACGGCCCCGCCCAAGCCGTTGCCCGCCGCCGCTTCGCCGATCACGCGGAAGGTTGCGCCC
>NZ_JBKOTX010000295.1:0-4929 GCF_047086965.1 Roseovarius halophilus (ex Wu et al. 2025)
CGGCTTACGCACCTGCCAGCATCACCCTACGATACAACATCTGGTGCGGTCGTCCGGTAACCGGAAATGCAACCCACCCACACAAAACGCGAAGAAGCCAAGCAAATGCGTCGAAATTGTTCTTCAGAAAGGTTTCAGCATAGTTCTCCGCCGTAGATTGGAGATCTGCAGGAATTCCAGCTTTTTTTTATCTCGTCCGAAATCAGGTCGGGATTGTCTTTGAGAGCTTGCAACAAGAAGCGTTTGAATGTTCGTTTATCCCTCACTATGGATCGGGTTGCCCGTGCAAACTGCCCCGCGTGGAAAGATAGCTCGTCACGTAGGAACTTTGTTCGTACCTCGATATGAGACAGTAGACTTGCAACTCTTTCAACTTCAGAAATTGGACCCGCTGGCCCGTTCCTTAGCTGGTTGACGATGTCGGTCGCTGAATCCTCGAAATCTGTTATGTTTTCGTCAGCGGTGTGATCGCCATTTTGAGAATAGAAGTGACGTTCTGCGCCGAAGTTTCGAGTCGAAGTCAGAAATGGTTCCTTGTCGATTGTGTAAACAAAAACTTGGACCTGCTTCTTCTTTCGATTGCCGAAGCCTCGTTGTAGGTGTTGCCAGACATGATGCTGGTTTATTCCACTCAAGCAAGCTACCTCGCAAACTTCTTGTGCTTCAGCCGCTTCGGCTCCAGCGCGTCGGCGCCCAGGCGGCGCTTCTTGTCTTCCTCGTAGTCCTCGAAGTTGCCCTGGAACCATTCGACGTGGGCGTCGCCCTCGAAGGCGAGGATGTGGGTGCAGATCCGGTCGAGGAAGAAGCGGTCGTGCGAGATGACGACGGCGCAGCCCGCGAACTCCGTCAGCGCGTCTTCCAGCGCGCGCAGCGTCTCGACGTCCAGGTCGTTGGTCGGCTCGTCCAGCAGCAGCACGTTGCCGCCCGATTTCAGCAGCTTGGCCATGTGGACCCGGTTGCGTTCACCCCCCGAGAGCAGGCCGACCGTCTTTTGCTGGTCGCCGCCCTTGAAGTTGAAGGCGCTGCAATAGGCGCGGGAATTCATCTGGGCGTCGCCCAATTGGATGATCTCGCCGCCGTCGGAGATTTCCTCCCACACGGTCGCGTCGGGGTTCAGGGCGTCGCGGCTTTGATCCACGTAGGACAATTCGACGGTGTCGCCGTACTCCACGCTGCCCGCGTCAGGGTCTTCCTGCCCGGTCAGCATCTTGAAGAGCGTGGATTTGCCCGCGCCGTTGGGGCCGATCACACCGACGATGCCCCCCGGCGGCAGCGAGAAATCCAGGTTTTCGACCAGCAGCTTGTCGCCCATGGCCTTGGTCAGCCCCTCGACCTCGATCACCTTGCCGCCCAGGCGCGGGCCGTTGGGGATGATGATCTGGGCGCGGGCCAATTTCTCGCGCTCGGACTGGTTGGCCAGTTCCTCGTAGGCCTGGATACGGGCCTTGGACTTGGCCTGCCGGGCCTTCTGGCCCTGCTGCATCCATTCCAGTTCGCGTTCCAGCGTCTTCTGCTTGGACTTGTCCTCGCGGGCTTCCTGCGCCAGCCGCTTGGCCTTCTGTTCCAGCCAGGACGAATAGTTGCCCTCGTAGGGGATGCCCGACCCGCGGTCGAGTTCCAGAATCCAGCCGGTGATGTCGTCGAGGAAGTAGCGGTCGTGGGTGACGATCAGGATGGTGCCCTTGTAGTCGATCAGGTGCTGTTGCAGCCAGGCGATGGTCTCGGCGTCCAGGTGGTTGGTCGGCTCGTCCAGCAGCAGCATGTCGGGCGCTTCCAGCAGCAGCTTGCACAGGGCCACGCGGCGCGCCTCGCCCCCCGAGAGGGTGTCGGGCGTGGCCGCGTCGGGGGGGCAGCGCAGGGCCTCCATCGCCACGTCGATCTGGGCGTCGAGGTCCCACAGGTTCTGGGTGTCGATCTCGTCCTGCAACTGCGCCATCTCGTCGGCGGTCTCGTCCGAGTAATTCATGGCCAGCTCGTTGAAGCGTTCCAGCTTGGCCCTCTTCTCGGCCACGCCTTCCATGACGTTCTCGCGGACGGTCTTGCCGGGGTCGAGCTGCGGCTCCTGCGGCAGGTAGCCGACGCGGGCGCCCTCGGCGGCCCAGGCCTCGCCGGTGAACTCGGTGTCGAGGCCCGCCATGATGCGCAGCAGGGTGGATTTGCCAGCGCCGTTGACGCCGACAACACCGATCTTGACGCCGGGCAGGAAGGACAGGCGGACGTTTTCGAAGCACTTCTTGCCGCCGGGATAGGTCTTGGAGACGCCATCCATGTGGTAGACATATTGATAAGACGCCATGACGCACCCCCTGTAACGCGTTGCGGATATACCTGGGGTCGATAACGGCTCGGGCGTGGGGCTTCAACTGCCGATCGGCGCGCCTCTAGCCCGAGATCATGCGCAGCGGCGGTGATCGTTCGTGGCGGGCAGCCAGTGGTGCAGATCCTCGGGGTGCAACGGGCGCGAGATCCAGAACCCCTGCACCGTGGTGCAGCCCATGTTGAGAAGGGTATTCGCAGTCTGGCTGTCCTCGACCCCTTCGGCCACGATGTTGAGCCCGAGGTCATGGCAAAGCTCGATGATCTTCCCGGCGATCTTTGCCGCCGTCTCGTCGCGTAGGACATTCCGGATGAGGCTGCGGTCGATCTTGACGCCCGTGACGGCCAGTTCGGCCAGATGCGCCAGACCGGCATAGCCGACGCCGAAATCGTCGAGATAGACCTTGAACCCCGCCTCATGCAGGTCGCGTATGGTCGCTGCATGCACGGAGTTTTCGGTGACCTCGCCGAAGCTGGTGGTCTCGAGCACCTCGATCGCCACCTGGTCGCGGGACAGACCTCCGGCGTCGGTGCCCCGGACAAGGCGGTTCACGAATTCGGGGTGCGACAGAAGGCTGCCGGAGGCGTTGAACGCGACGGTCAGGCCATCGTGCCCGCCCGCCTCGAGCAGGCGCTTCTGTTCCAACGCCTTGCTCATGGAGCCCAGGTCGAGCGCAGCCATCAGGCCCAGCTCGTCGGCGATCGGCAGGAACTCGTCCGGCCCGATGGTGCCCGCCTCGGGGTGGGTCCAGCGGACAAGGGTCTCGAACCCGACGACAGATTGGCTGCGCAGGTCGAACACCGGTTGGAACACATGATCGAGCGTCGCGCTGTCGATGGCTTCGGCAAGGTCGCTGGCGCGCTTGGCCTTGACACGGTGGCGGCGGTGCAGAGCCTCGTCGTAGATTGCGGCCCCGGCGCGGCCCAGATGCCTGGCTTCTTCGAGAGCAAAATCGGCCTGCCGCAGCAGGCTGTTCGGGTCCCTCTCGCCCGGTAGTGAGAGCGGTGCGTCCATGCTGCAGCTTGTCGGGATCGGCCGGTCGCTCCGGTCCGGCGGCGCGGCCACGCTGCGGCCGATACGCCCGGCGATCTCGCGCAGGTCGCCGGGGGCGCGGCTGTCCGGCAGACCGGCGACGAATTCGTCGTCGCCGATGCGGGCGACCATAGCCCCGGTCCCGACCTCGGATTTCAGGGCGTGGGTCACATGTATCTGGGCGGACTCCGCAGCGGAATGGCCAGGCGTATCATTGGCCGGAATCTTGCGGTGCGTTCCGAACTCATCCGTCTCGAAATTTGCAGACAGCAGAATGACCAGCCGGTCGCGGTAGCTGTCCCGAATCCGGCGCAGTGGCGGCAGTTGCGCGGTCGCGCTGTCAAAGCTGTCGAGGTCGACCATGACGTAGTTGATGTCGGGGTCGGCCGTCAGGGCCTGTTCCAGCGCCTCGTAATCCTGAACGTGCGGCACTCCCGTCGCGTCCTGTTCGTGGATTTTTTGCGTGCTAGGCACGCGGATCGCGCGGTTGGTGAGCAGGATGCAGCGGGCATCCGGGCAATCGTAGGCGGAAAACATTACAGGTACCCCAAACCGTGGCATCGGATGGCCACGGGAATAGCAAATATTTCGTTTACCACGCCTCTAAACATGATCAGGGGGAAGTGCATGAAAACTATAGTGTCTACCGCGAACCCGGAGGATAGACGGCCACCCTTTCGAAGCTCGCGGCGTTCGCTGCGCGCCCGTCGCAAGCCTGCTGGCAGCTGTCTTCTGCGAATAAAGCCCTTTCCTTTCCAACATCGGCAATCAAGGGGGCATTGAAACGGCCGTCGCTTGCCAAGCCCCCGGCACCGGCGTAAAGCCCGCGCGTGATGCGTGCCGAGCTTCCATATGCCCGGGTCGGGCAGGTGATCGGGTTGCTGGGTGGGTCTTTCGACCCGGCCCATGGTGGCCACGTCGACCTGACCCGGGCCGCCCTGCGCAGGTTCGGCCTGGACAGCGTCTGGTGGCTGGTCTCGCCGGGCAACCCGCTCAAGGCCGACGGCCCGGCACCGCTGGGCCAGCGCATGGAACGGGCGCAGGCCGTGATGCGTCACCCGAAGGTCACGGTGACGGATGTCGAGGCCCGGATCGGCACGCGGCGCACCGCGCAGACGATGGCGCAATTGCAGGCGCTTTACCCGGGGGTGCGCTTTGTCTGGTTGATGGGGGCCGACAACCTGGCCGATTTCCACCGTTGGGGCCACTGGCGCGAGATCATGCACCGGGTGCCGGTGGGGGTCATCGCCCGCCCCGGCGACCGGATTTCCGCGCGGCTGTCGCGCGCGGCACGGATCTACCGCGCGCAGCAGCTCTCGGCGCGGGCCTCGATCCTGCTGGGGCGGGCCGAACCACCGGCCTGGTGCTTCGTCAACATGCCCATGAACGCCCAGTCCTCGAGCCGCCTGCGCGCCCGCGGCGCCTGGCAGAGATAGGCGGTTGCCCCTGCGGACGACCCCGGCCTAGGCTGCGGCCATGAGGGCACAGGTGACACGGCGCGGCCTGCTGGGCGGCCTGATCGGAACCATAGGCGGGGCGGCGCTGGCCGACCCGGTCACCACCTCGCTGCGCCCGCGGCT
>NZ_JBKOTX010000296.1:0-4921 GCF_047086965.1 Roseovarius halophilus (ex Wu et al. 2025)
AGACCGCCCCGCGCTCTTCGCCGCCCAATTCGCGCTCAGCCATGCCTGCTGGCTTGTGACCTATCCGCTTTCCGGCTGGCTGATGACGCAGTTCGGACCAGTCGCGGCCCTCGGGACGCTTGCGGCGCTGGCGGGTGTCGGCGCGCTATCGGCTCTGCGCCTCTGGCCAAAGGAGGATCCAGAGATCCTCGAGCACAGCCATGACAACCTGCCGCTCGACCACCCCCACCTCAAGGGCGAGCGCCACCACGCGCATCCCTTCGTCGTCGATGACCAGCATCCTCGCTGGGGCTCACAACTCTGAGGGATGGCGCTGCACCAGCGGCAGGTGAACCGTTGCCCGCAATCCGCCCTCTGCGCGATTCGATAGGACCACGTCGCCGCCATGGGCGCGCAGGATGGCCCGCGCGATCGGCAGGCCGAGGCCGATCCCGCCGGTCTCACGCGAGCGCGATGTCTCGAGCCGGGTGAAGGGATCGAACACCTTCTCCAGATCCTGCTCCGGAATGCCGGGACCCTCGTCCTCGATCAGCATTTCCGCGCGATCGCCAACCTGCGTGACCGACACCCGCGCCCTGCTACCGTAGCGCTGCGCGTTCTCCATCAGGTTGCGCAGGGCACGCCGGACCGCCGTGCGGCGGACTTCGGCCCGGACCGGTTCCGATGACATCACCGCGATCTGCGGACCCGTCTCGGACAGTTCGTCCGCGAGCTCGCCCACGAGCAAGGCAAGATCGCACGTCTCCATCGGCTGGTCGGTGGAGACGCCTCGCGCGTAGGCCAGCGTCGAGTCCACCATCTCCTGCATCTCGTCGAGCGTGGCGGCCATCCGTTCGCGCGTCTCGTCGTCATCGACCATCTCTGCGCGGACCCGAAGCGCCGTTATGGGAGACCGCAGATCGTGGCCGAGCGCGGCGAGCATCCGGGTGCGATCCGCGATCATGGCCGTAAGCCGCCCATGCATGCGCCCCAGCGCGTCGGAGAGCGCGCGCACCTCGCGCGGGCCGTGCCTCGGCATCTCCGGCGCAGGCGCATCGAGGCCGAACCCGTCTGCGGCATCGGCAAGCTGCCGGAGCGGCCTTGTGATCCGACCAAGCCCGACCCAGAGCGCCGCCATCAGCAGCGACAGCGACAGAAGCGTGGCGCCCATGAGCGCGGGCGGCGCCTGAATGTCCGGCCTCTGGAACCGCGCCTGGACGTTGAGCCAGTCGTCTCCTGCAAGCGGGATCGAAATCCGGAACTCCACCGGCGCGACGCCCGCCGCGCGCATCCGCTCGTGCAGCCAGGCGAAGGCGGCGGGGGGCTCTGCGGGCCGTCCGTCATGCGGCGACACGGTGATTTCGGTCGCGCGGATATCGCCGCCTCCGAGCGCCGGCAACTCCATGCGTCCCGTCTCGACTAGGGGCGCATCGCCGGTGCTGAACCGGACGAGGCGGGAGTTCACCGCGGCGAGGATGCTCTCCCGGCTCTCGGCCGGGGCCGCATCGAGCGCGCGCGCCACCGCCTCGGCGCGTTCGACCGTCTCGAACCGTTGCGCCGCTCGGATCGCCGCGCCGCGTTCGTCGGCGAAGAGCCAGATGCTGATCACCTGCGCAGCCAGGAAGGCCCCGAGGATCAGCAGCGCCAGTTGGCCGAGCAGGCTGCGGGGGACGAGACGCATCACGCCCCCTCGCGCACGTCGGCGGCAAGGCTGTAGCCGCCCGAGCGGATCGTCGCGATGACCTGCGGATGCGCCGGATCATCTTCGATCTTGCGGCGCAGGCGGCTCACCTGGTTGTCGATGGTCCGGTCGAACACGTCGGCCGTGCGCCCGCTGGTGATGTCGAGGAGCTGGTCGCGCGACAGCACGAAGCGCGGCCGCTCAATGAAGGCCGTCAGTAGCTTGAACTCAGCCGTGGTGAGCGAGACCTCGCGCCCGTCCTCGTGCGTCAGCGCGCGCGTGTCGGTGTCCAAAACCCATCCCGCGAAGGTGAGCTTGCGCCCGCCAAGCGCACCCGCCAGCGGCTCGGGCCGGTCAGAGCGGCGCAGAATCGCCTTCACCCGCGCCAAAAGCTCGCGCGGGTTAAAGGGCTTCACCAGGTAATCGTCGGCGCCGACCTCGAGCCCGACGATCCGGTCGGTCTCCTCGCCAAGCGCGCTCAGCATCAGCACCGGCGGGCCGCCCGCTGCAGCCAGCCGACGCGCCGCCGACAGCCCGTCCTCGCCCGGCATCATCACGTCGAGCACGACGAGATCGAAGCGGCCCGCGCGGAGCGCTGCGTCCATTTCGGACACATCCTTGGCGGCGCTCGCGCGCATGCCGTTCTTTTCCAGGTAATGGGTCACCGCATCGCGGATTTCGCGATGATCGTCGACGACAAGAACATGCGGTGCGCGGGCGGGTTCGGTCATATATCCTTGATAGCGCGGGGTGGCTCTGTTCGTGGGATTATTTTGTCATGGTCCGTCGCAGCCGACCGGATTTGCGACAGAGTGATACAAATCGAGGGGTGCAATGGCAATCTTCTGCGACACGGCTGCCCCATCTTCGCCTCATCGAAACAAGAAACCCGAAGAGGTGACCCATGAAACGCAAGACCATCCTGACCCTCGGCGCAGCCGCCACCGCCGCCGTGATCGGCGCGATCGCCATCCCCGCCATCGCCGGTGGCTGGGGTCCGCATGACGGTTGGGGCCCGCGCCAGATGATGCGGATGATGCATAGCGGCCAGGCCGGCTTCATGCAGGACGGCCGCGGCCCCGGCATGATGATGCAGCGCGGAGGACATGGACCGATGGGCATGACCGGCATGGCCGGCAACGCGCTCTACCAGTCCTTCGACGACGACGAGGACGGCACGGTGACGGCGGCCGAACTCGAGGCAGGCATCGCCGCGCTGCACACCGAGCACGATGCTGACGGGAATGGCGCGCTGTCCTCGGACGAGTTCGCGACCCTCTTCGCCGAGGTCACCCGCGGCATGGCCGAGCGGCCCTTCACCATGCTAGATGCCAACGATGACGGCGAAATCAGCGCCGAGGAGATGGCCTTCCCGTCGCAGATGATGGCCCGCATGCAGCGCATGCACGGCACCGATACAGACCAGCAATGACACAAGCGTGCAGTCGGCGTCGCAACAGCGCCGGCCTGCCACGTACGACGAGGGACCTGAGCCATGACCGCCCCCAACACCGCCAAGACCAACGCTCCACAAGGATATTCCGCGACCCAGATCGCCCTGCACTGGGCCGTCGCCGTGCTCGTCGCCGGGCAGTACATCTTCAAGGACGCCATCTCGGGCGCATGGGATGCGATCCGCGCGGGCGAGACCTTTGCCTTCGATCCGCTGATCCTTGCCCATGTGGCGGGCGGCGCCCTGATCCTCGCCTTCGTCGTCTGGCGCCTCGTGCTGCGCCTGACCCGCGGTGTGCCTGCGGCCCCCGAGAACGAGCCCGCGCCGCTCAAGACTCTGAGCCACATCGCGCACTGGGCGTTTTACGCCGTGCTCGCGGCGATGGCCGTCACCGGCTCGCTGGCTTGGTTCGGTGATGTGACGCAAGCCGCACAGTCGCATAACGTGCTCAAGGTCGTGCTACTGGCCCTGATCGCGCTGCACGTGCTCGCGGTGCCGTTCCACCGCCTCGCTCTGAAGAACAACGTGATGCGGCGCATGATCCGCCCGTCTGCCTGAACCTCCCGCCCGATGCGCACAGCCGGATCGGGCACCCCCAAACCCGGAAAAAAGGAAACCACGCATGAAACGCCACCTCTTCCCCGCCGTCCTTGTCCTCACCGCCACCGCCACCGCCACCGCTGCCCTCGCCCAGACCACGCCCGGAGACCAGTTCATGCAAAGATGGGATCTTGATGGAAACGGTGCGGCAACACTGGAAGAATTGCGCGAAATGCGCGGCAACGTGTTCATGGCCTTCGATGCCGATCAGAATGACATCCTCGACGCCGAGGAATATGTCTATTTCGACGAGGCGCGCGCCAATGACGTGGCCAATTACGAAGCAGAACAGCGCGACCAGATGCAGGCCGTCGCCGATGGCATGAGTCTGACCGCAAGCGATACAAACGGTGACGGTGTCGTCGGGCGCGAAGAATTCCTCGCCGGCACGGAGGGCTGGTTCGCCGATCTCGACACCAACGGCGATGATGTCGTCACGCTTGACGATTTCGCCATGTAAACTCCGGGGGCGCCGCTGTGTGCCCCCGTGCAACACCGGAAAGGATCAGACGGATGACTGCCCCCGACACCCCCGATCTGCCGCTCGACCTGGGCCGGGACACAGGCGACGCCGCCGCCCCGTCGCCGCGGCGGCCCTGGTTCCGCAAGCGGTATCTGTTGGTCCTGCTGATCCCGATCTTCATGTTTTCCGGAGCGGTGATCGGGCTCTATTACCAGCCGCCTGGTCTGCAGGGTTTCTACGCCATGACGGGCCTGCAACCGGGCGGCGGCGCCGACGACCCCATCGCGCTGCCCCCCGAGATCGACCTGCCCGAGGAGATGGCGGAGACCCTGTTGCCGTCGGACGTGGTGGGCCTGGCACGCCTTATGCCCCGGGGCGACGTCGCCCTCGTCGCGGCCCCCTACGGCGCGGGCGATGCACGGGTTGCCGAGATCCTCGTCGCGGTCGGCGACCGCGTGTCCCGGGGCGACACGCTGGCCCGGCTTGACAACATGCAGGCCCTGGAGAGCGCCGTCCTGACGGCAGAGGCGACGCTCGCCATCCGGCAGGCGACGCTTGCCCAGACGCGCAGCGCCGTCGCCGCGAGCCGGGCCGAGGCGCAGGCTACGCTGGATCAGGCAAGGGCGGCATCGCGAGAGGCACAAGCCAACCTCGCCCGGACCGAGGGGCTGGCCGAACGCGGTGTCGCCACCGATGCCACGCGCGATGCGGCCCGCACCGCCGCCGACGAGGCCCGGCTGGCCGT
>NZ_JBKOTX010000297.1:0-4907 GCF_047086965.1 Roseovarius halophilus (ex Wu et al. 2025)
GACCCGCCGCCCCACGGGGCGGGCGCTCGGGTGAGGTCTTGCCGAGCGGCACCGGGGCGCGCGGCGGTGATGACAGTGTTTGCGGCAGGGCGCCCCGTGCGGGCCGGGCGCTGGCCTGGGTGTTGGTGACAGGCGTCATTTCAGGGCCTCCAGCTTGGCGGGGTCGAACCCCGGTCCGGGGACGAGGTCGACCCCCTCCTTCGACATGCGCACTTCGACGCCGGCGTCAACGAGGGCAGATTTCAGGCGGTCGACTTCGGAGAAGTCCTTGGTCTTCATCGCCTCGGCGCGCGCATGCAATAATCTGTGCTGAAGTGGGGCAAGCGTCATGTCATCCCACCGAGCTACCAAACCCTTAAAGACACTGCTCCAGTCCGCTATGTCCAACCCCAAAAATGACAAGCCGCCGCTCAGACCGTCAAAGTCGGATGCCTCATAGAGTTCGTGTAGAACCGAAATAGCTTTGTGCGTATTCAGATCATCGCGCAACGCGGCGAGAAAGTCCTCGCGAACAACAGACTCGTCTGCATCGAGACAGGCGGCAGCCCACTTGTTAAGCGTTCGCTCCGCCTCTTCCCGCTTCTTCTGCGTCCAGTCCATCGGCTTGCGGTAGTGCGTCGACAGCATGACAAACCGGATCACTTCGCCCGGCACGCCCTGGTCCAGCAGGTCGCGCACGGTGAAGAAATTGCCCAGCGACTTGGACATCTTCTTGCCTTCGACCTGCAGCATCTCGTTGTGCATCCAGACGCGGGCCATTTCCTCGGTGCCGTTGGCGCAGCAGGACTGGGCGATCTCGTTCTCGTGGTGGGGGAACATCAGATCGTTGCCGCCGCCGTGGATGTCGAAGACCTCGCCCAGCAGGGCCTTGGCCATGGCCGAACACTCGATATGCCAGCCGGGCCGCCCGACGCCCCAGGGGCTGTCCCAGCCCGGCTCGCCCGCCTGCGAGGGCTTCCAGAGCACGAAATCCATCGGGTTGCGCTTGTAGGGCGCGACCTCAACCCGGGCGCCGGCGATCATGTCATCGACAGTGCGCCCGGACAGCCGGCCATAGTCCGCCGTCCAGCTGTCCACGGCGAACAGGACGTGCCCCTCGGCCGCGTAGGCGTGGCCCTTGGCGACCAGATCCTCGATCATCGCCACCATCTGCGCGATATAGGCCGTGGCGCGGGGCATCTGGTTGGGCTCCAGCACGCCGATCTCGGCCATGTCGTCCAGATACCACTGCGTGGTCTCGGCGGTGATGTCGGAAATCTCGCGCCCGGTCTCGGCCGCCCGCGCGTTGATCTTGTCGTCCACATCCGTGAAGTTGCGCACGTAAGTGACGTGATCGGCCCCGTATTCATGGCGCAGCAGCCGGAACAGCACGTCGAAGACGATCGCGGGCCGCGCGTTGCCCAGATGCGCGCGGTCATAGACCGTTGGCCCGCAGACGTACATCCGCACGTTCTGGGGATCGAGCGGGACGAAGGGCGCCTTGGTCTTCGTCCGGGTGTTGTAGAGTTCGATCGTCACGATGCGGCCTCGCAGCGGTTTGCGCCCGCGGGCCTAGCGACTTTCTGGATCAAGGGAAACGTGAAAGAGCGGCCCGCGCGACTGGTGTCAGCAGGGAATAATGCAGCAGAGGGTGCAGATGCTCTTCATGCTTCCCTGATAGACCGTCGCCACGGGCGGTGGCAACCCCGGACGGCGTCGCCCCGGCAAATTCGCGGGTCGCGGCCCGGCCGTGGCAGCCGGGAACAAAAGAAAAAGCGGCCCACCGCAAGAGCCGCTTTTGGTCATCAGAGCATGGCTTGAACGCGGGCGATCAGAATTCGAAGGACACCCGGGCGGCCACGGTCGTGACATCAAAGTCGTCGCCCCTGCTCGCGAAGTCATCGAACTGGTGGTCCAGCACCTCCGCGCCGACCCGGATGTCGTTACCCACGCGGTAATCGACACCAACGCCGTAGAACGACCCGGTATCACTATCGTCAAGAACCCCGCTGATCGTCAGCTTTGCCGCGCCAGCAGCCAAGTAGGGCAGCCAGTTTCCAGCGTCGTAGCCCGCGCGCAACTTCGCCCGCAGGATGCTGTCGAACTTATAAATCCCGTCATTAGAACTCTCAAGGTCAAAGCCCGAAAGCTCCAGCTCGCCGCCCAGCACGGCGCTGCCGAAATCACGGTCATACCCGGCATGGACCCCGTAAGTCAGCCCGTCGAGTGCTTCGGCGCCAAAATAGGTCGAGTCGGTCGCATCAGCGTAGCCCAGCGACCCGCCGGCGTAAAAGCCGGTCCAGCCGGTACCGACCGGTTCGACCACGACCGGCTCGGGCGGCTCGGTTGTCACCTTGGCGTCTTCGAGGGATCCGGCAAGCGCGGGCGTGGCGCTCAGCAATCCGGCAGCGGTCAAGGCGGTGAAAGAGGTGATTTTCATGATACATTCTCCCTAAAATAGTGGGTAGTTTCGCGGTGAAGTACCAGACTCGGGCTATGACAGCGGCAGTTTTCATGCAACCTGCCGGGCGGTCAACTGGTCGCGCCTGTTGCGTTGCCGCCGCAGGGGTCACCCGGGCAAAGTGATACGTTCCGCGCAACCTCGCCCATGGTCAACGAAACAAACCCGTGCCTGACCGGCCAGTGATCGCCGATCCGGGACCACGCGCCGCGCCGGTTCGCGGGCATCCGGTCATGTTGTCGTCAGCTCAGGATGGGCCCTGCCCGCCGGACCCTTTTACGGTTGGCTGATCATTCCTCCGCACACCGGCGCGGCCGTTCGCGTCGTGCCCGGGCAAGAGGTCGGCAGGCCCCGCGCCACACGCACGGCCAGAAAGGCAAAGGCCTGCGCCTCGAGCATGTCGCCGTCCAGCCCCACGGATTCGACCGGCGCGACAGGGCAATCACAGCCGGCGGCGATCATGGCCATCAGCGTGCGGTTGTGCCGCCCGCCGCCCGCAACCAGCACCTGAGCGGGTGGCGCAGGGCACTGGTCCATCCCGCGGGCCACGGCGGCGGCGGCACAGGCCGTTAGCGTGGCGGCGGCATCGGCATCCGAAAGCCGCGCGACGGCATCAGGTAACTGCGGAAATTCGTTGCGGTCCAGCGACTTCGGCGGCGATCTGAGGAAATGGGGTGAAGACAGGAAATCATGGACGATCTCATCGGCCGCCGTGCCCTGCGCGGCCAGCGCGCCGCCTTCATCGCAGTCCAGCCCGCGCCGCGCCTGCATCAGATCGTTGATCGGCGCATTGGCCGGGCCGGTGTCGAAGGCCAGCAGCGCGCCGGGCGCCTCGGGGGCGGGCTGGCGCGGGTCGATCCAGGTCAGGTTGCCCACACCGCCGAGGTTGAGCACCG
Organism: Roseovarius halophilus (ex Wu et al. 2025); assembly: GCF_047086965.1. NCBI lineage: Bacteria > Pseudomonadati > Pseudomonadota > Alphaproteobacteria > Rhodobacterales > Roseobacteraceae > Roseovarius > Roseovarius halophilus (ex Wu et al. 2025). The sequence goes on from NZ_JBKOTX010000297.1 coordinate 3,337, forward strand.
CCAGCGGCGCCTCGGCCCCCAGCCAGCGGGCCAGCGCAAAATGGTAGAAAGGCGCCAGCGGCGCCCCCTCGCCGCCCATGCGCACATCCGCCGACCGGAAATCCCAGACCACGGGCAGGCCCAGCACCTCGGCCAATACCGCGCCGTCGCCCAGTTGGTGGGTGCCGCGCCCGCGCGGATCATGCGCCAGGGTCTGGCCGTGAAAGCCCGCCAGCGCCACCGCCGCCAGCCCAGACAGCGCCTTGGCATGGACCGTCTCGACGATCTCGGCGGCCTCGGCGAGATCGTCGCCGGGCCATTTGCCCAGGGCCGTGCGCAGCACCTGCCGCTGCGCCGCTGTATAGGGCACGAAGCGGGTTTCCCCGGTGCCCAGCAGCCGCGCGCCATCGGTCTCGATCACGGCCACGTCGACCCCGTCGAGCGAGGTGCCCGACATGGCCCCCGCGGCCCGAACCCTGCCCGCCTTCAACATCCGCTTTTCCTCTGCCAGACAGCGCTCTATAGAGTGCGCCGAAGCCACCACGGGGACAAGACATGACCTATCATCCCAAGTCCGATTTCATGGCCACGATCATGGAGCGCGGCTTTCTGGCCGACTGCACGGATTATCAAGGCCTTGACGAGGCCCTGAGCCAGGGGATGGTGACCGCCTATATCGGCTATGACGCCACGGCGCAGTCGCTGCACGTGGGGCATCTTCTGAATGTCATGCTGCTGCGCTGGTTTCAGAAGACCGGCCACCGGCCCGTGACTCTGATGGGTGGCGGCACCACCAAGGTGGGCGATCCCTCTTTCCGAGCGGAGGAGCGGCCGCTGCTGACCCCGGACCAGATCGACGCCAACATCGCCGGGATGCAGGCGGTTTTCGCGCGCTACCTCGACTATGGCGAGGACGCGGCACGGGGCACGACGGCCTTGATGCTCAACAACGCCGAGTGGCTGGACGGGCTGAACTACCTCGACTTCCTGCGCGACATCGGGCGGCACTTTTCGGTCAACCGGATGCTGTCCTTCGAGTCGGTCAAATCGCGGCTGGACCGCGAGCAGAGCCTGTCGTTCCTCGAATTCAACTACATGATCCTGCAGGCCTATGATTTCCTCGAGTTGCACCGCCGCTACGACTGCCTGTTGCAGATGGGCGGCTCCGACCAGTGGGGCAACATCGTCAACGGTATCGACCTGACCCGCCGGGTTCTGGATGCCGAGATCTACGGGCTGACGACGCCGCTGCTGACCACCTCGGACGGGCGCAAGATGGGCAAGTCGGCGGGCGGCGCGATCTGGCTGAACTCCGAGATGCTGTCGCCTTACGAATTCTGGCAGTTCTGGCGCAACACGACCGATGCCGACACCGGCCGGTTCCTGAAGCTCTACACCGAACTGCCGGTGGCGGAATGCGACCGGCTGGGCGCGCTGGGCGGGTCCGAGATCAACGAGGCCAAGATCGTGCTGGCCAACGAAGTGACGACACTGCTGCACGGCGCGTCGGCGTCGGGCTGATGACGCAGGCGCTGAAGGTCACGCCCCGCGACAAGGTGCTCGAGGTCGGCACAGGCTCGGGCTATCAGGCG
>NZ_JBKOTX010000298.1:0-4893 GCF_047086965.1 Roseovarius halophilus (ex Wu et al. 2025)
CACGGTGTGCACGGGGCAGCCAAGCCGCAGGCTGTCGCCCAGCTGTGCCGCCAGCGCCCCCGTCACCCGCGCCAGCCCGCCGGCCACGCGCAATGCACCGCCCATGGTCGCGACGTCGAGGTCCCGGCGAACCGCCCCCGCCGCGTCCTCGAACACCATCTGACCGGTTGAATGTTGGGGAAAATGGTGCAGGCCCAGCCGGTCAAGCAGCGCCAGCATCCGACGGTTCTGCGGCCAGATCCAGGATGGGCCAAGGTCATGGCCCGCCGGCGACAGAACCCGCCCGCCGGGCCGGTCGCGGGCCTCCAGCAGGGTCACGTCGCGCCCCTCGGCGCACAGTGCCGCGGCCAGCGCCAGGCCCGACAGCCCCGCGCCGATGATGCAGACCTCGGTATCGGGGATCACGCAGGTGCCCCGGCCAGGTCGCGCAGGTGGCCGGTCTTGACCCAGACGCGCGCGCCCTCCGGGCCGGCGGTGGCGGAAAATTCCGACCCAACCGGCAGTCGCAGCCAATCCCACGGGCCAAGGCTGTCGCCGCTTTCGGTGAGCGCCCCCGCGATCACGAAAAGCTCCAGCCCGCCCGACGCATCAAGGCGCCGCGTCGTGCCCGGCGCCCACTCCTCCATCACCACGCGCTCGCGCGCATCCTCGTGCAGCAGCAGCGCCTCGGCCCCCGGGGCGGCCGCGGACCAGTCGGCCCTGCCGGTGTCGATCTGGACCTGCGTGCGATCGTCCCGGTCGAACTGGTGCAGCTTGACAAGGATCGTCGCGCCGTCCCGCGCGGCCGGCGTATGCGACGATGTTGGCGGGTTGCGCACGTAGGAGCCGGCCGGGAAATCCCCGTCCTCGTCCTGGAAGGTACCGTCGAGAACGAGATATTCCTCGCCCCCGTCATGGGTATGGGCAGAAAACGCGCTGCCGGGGTCGAAGCGCACGATGGTCGTGGCGCGGGCGACCTCCTCGCCGATCCGGTCCAGCATCCGCCGATGGACACCTTGCATGGGCGAGGCGACCCACTCGCCCTCGTCGAAGCGCACAACCGCGCGTCGCTTGAAATCCGCGTTCAGATGCATGTTGACGCCCCTCGTGAATATCCGTTCCTGCCTGGAACATGTGGCGACGCGGCCCCGCTTCAACCGTTTTCCCCGCATCGGACCACCACGCCGACCGCACCGCGCGTGGTGTGACCGGCCCGGGGAATAGCACCGCGTTCCGCACGTTGCCAGTCCGGCAGAAACCCGACGGATGGCCGAATTTTGCAGTAAATTTCTGGCGGAGGGGACGGGATTGGCGTCGAACGTTCTCTGGCTCGAAGGCAGGTTCGGCAGCGTGCTCAGGTGCATGATAAGATATTCATATAGAATAAAAAAACGCTTCCTCATTATGAGGGGAAGTCTCCGAGCAATCGTCACGCAGCAGGCAGCCGAGGACTAGTTGTCGAAGGGCATCTCTATGGTCTCGCTGTTTGCCGGCGAGGTTTTGAGTGGCCACGATCAGCGTTTCGTCCGCCCCCCTGGCCGCGATGGAGTACCGCCGGCGGATCGGGTCTGGCGGCAAGTCGCCATGATGGGGGTACAGCAGCACGACGTTCGGGCAGTCGTAGAGCCTGCCGTAAGCCATCAGCTGGTAGACGTCCGCTTGGCTGACGCCTTGCTTCGGATCGTCGATCCTCGGCGTCATGCGCTTCCACTTGGTGTCGATGATCAGCGCAATCCTCTCGCCCTGCCGAACGATGAGCTCCGGCCTTGTGCGGAAGCGCCCGGTCTCACCTTCGTAGAGACAATCCCGATGGCCGCCTTGCGACGACACACGAAAGCCCGTGCCGGCCAGCGCACGCGACAGGATCCGTTCGATATATGCTTCGAACAAGACGTTCATCTCGAAGAGCAGCGCGTGACCGTCGATGCTCCCCGAGCTCGTCTGCTGGTGCCGGTCCGATAGAAAAAGGCGCGCGAAAGACAGAAGATCCCGCCAACGACGATTGGTCCGGTCCAGGACGATCCGGTCCCAGCGGAGGGCGTTCGGAGGAACGTCGGCTACGTCGGCGTACACGAAGCTCAGCTCGCGCAGCGCGCGCTGGTTGTCCGGTGCGCCAGATAGGCGCGACAGCTTGCTGACCGCCGCCCGCATGACTTGGTTCAGCGCTATGTCCGGCGACAGAGCATCGAAACGGCATGCCAGCTCTTGTGGCGAGACCGCGAGCGTGGAAAACTGCCGTGTCACGTCCAGGCGTCCCCGAAGCGCAGGCAAGTCGTCTTCGTGTTCTAGGTAGTGGCGCGGCATCCCCTGCCGGACCGCGTCGGTCAGCTTCGCACAGAACAGACGGATCAGAAGTTCGAGCACGGTCTCGCGCTGCCAGCCGAGCCGCGTCATCGCGCCGGCTTCGATTGGCAGTTCGTAGGTCACCGCAAGCATGTGGATGAGGCGCTGCCGGTGACCTGCCACTGAAGTTTCATCCAGCCGGAACCGGAGCCCTTTGGGGTGATACGCCGATTGGCGCAGGTGGAGCAACCGACATCCGCGCGGAGCTTTCAGATGGCGCAGCGCGGGTGTCGGTTGCGGTGGTGAGGTATTCGGCAAATGCTTTTGGTGTCTGATAGCCAAGCGCCGAATGCGGGCGTGTTTCGTTGAAGTCGGTGGCCCAGGCCCGGATCACAGCACGGGCGTGCGCCATGTTGCGGAACATGGTTTCGTTCAAAAGCTCGTCGCGCATGCGCCCGTTGAAGCTTTCCACGAAGCCGTTCTGCATGGGCTTGCCCGGCGCGATGTAATGCCATTCAAGCTTGCGCTCCGTGGCAAAGGTTAAGATCGCGTTACTGGTCAGTTCGGTGCCGTTATCGCTGACAATCATGCCAGGCTTTCCGCGCCGTTCGATCAGGGCCGTCAGTTCCCGCACGACACGCCGCCCCGAGATCGATGTGTCCGGGATCGCCGCGAGGCATTCCCGGGTGACATCATCAACCACGTTCAGAATGCGGAACCGCCGGCCACAGGCGAGCTGGTCATGGACGAACCGAAGGTCCGCGAAGCGAAATCCAACGACCACCGGGCGTTTGGCCGCGCCTCGACCAGGATCGGGGCACGGGTTCCCACCGCCTTGCGCCGGGCGCGCCGTTTGCGCACCGCCAGCCCTTCTTCGCGGTAGAGACGATGAATCCGGTTGATCCCTGACAGTTCACCATCTCGGCGCAGCAGCACGAACAGACGCCGGTATCCGAACCGGCGGCGTTCGTTTGCCAGATCCCGCAGCCGCTGGCGCAGTTCCGTCTCGGGCGGCCTTCTGGACTGGTAGCGGATCATCTTGCGATCCGCCCCGACAAGGCGGCAGGCCCGCCGCTCCGACAGGCCCAACCTGGCCTGCAGATGCGCAACCGCGTCGCGCTTCACGGCGGGCCTTACCATTTTTTTGCCAGAAGTTCCTTCATCGCCGCAGCATCCAGCATCTGCTCGGCCAGAAGCTTCTTCAGCTTTGCGTTCTCGTCTTCGAGCGCCTTGAGCCGTTTGGCATCGGAAACCGTCATCCCGCCAAACTTCGCCTTCCACGCATAAAAGGTGCCTTCCGACATGCCGTGCTTGCGGCACAGGTCAGCGCACTTCGCGCCGTTCAGCATGGCCCTCGAACCGGTGGCGGGCTCATGCCTCACCATGCTCGGTCAAAATGCCGATGATCTGCTCTTCTGTATATCTCGTTCGCTTCATTGTCCGTCCCTTCGTTTGGGTCGGATTCTAATTCCAAATGGAGGAAAAATCCCGTGGCAGGTCAGGCGAAGCAAAGGCGCAGGGAAGCGGATAAGATCGGTTCAGAAGACGTCTGGCAGAATGATACGAGATGCCGAGTGCTTCTCCGACCTGACTCGTACTGAGCATGTCAGGCCTCATATATTGTTGGTGAGAGAAAGCGCCGCCGGCGTTTTGGACAGCATACCCGATGCTGGCCTGTGCGCACACGATACCACGGGAACGATGTCCGACCAAATCTGAGCGGTCAAACGGTTCATCCCATTTGCGATGTAATTTGCGTGATACGGCTTGTCTTGCCTTGGGACGCAAAAGGCCTGCCGTTAGGACGGCAGGCCTTCTCGCAGACGATGCCTAAGAAGCTCAGGTGACGAGCGCCGCTACATTCGGGGATCGAGGGGCAGCCATGCTGCTACAGTAGCTGCGCGGTGCGTAGCAGAATTGTAGCATTAGCAGACCTTCCGAAGAGCCGACACTCGGAGAATTCACTTTTTCCATTTTATTTCAACATGGTGCGGGTGGAGGGACTTGAACCCCCACGCCTTGCGGCGCCAGAACCTAAATCTGGTGCGTCTACCAATTCCGCCACACCCGCATCGGGGGCTCCTTAGCAAAGCCTCGCGGGCGTGGCGAGTGGAAAATCGCCGCGGAAAAATGCGCGACATTCACCGGATATTGGGCTAAGCTGGCCAAAAAAGACCGAGGCAGCAACAAACAGGACCCGCGCATGAAACCCTTAGCGCACGGGCAGGAACAGGGCGCAAGCACCCTGTCACGCCCCGATGATGCCGCCGGCCTCCCGGCCGAGGCGACCATCCTCACCTTGAACGGCGTACTCACCGTCGGCGATCTCGCCCCCGGCGCGCGCATCATCACCCGCGATGGCGGCATGGCCGTGCTGCGCGCGGTTTCGCGGCGTAAGGTCATGACGCGACGGGTGCGCATCCGCGCGGGCTCGCTCGGGCACACGGGCACCGAGGCCGACGCAACCCTGCCGGCCGGACAGCCCGTTTTGCTGCGCGACTGGCGTGCGCGGGCATTTTGCGGCGGCGCGCAGGCCGTCGTAACGGAATATGTCCGTCACCGACAGTTGCGGCAGTTCAAGGGCCGCCTTCAGTTCGCGATGCGCCTGCACCGCCAGCAATGAATGGCCTC